>MVDB01000226.1 GCA_002050025.1 Desulfobacteraceae bacterium 4484_190.2 | reverse complement strand
TTGCGGGAAAATGTTATTTGTGGATTTAACAAAAGGCAGCCATGAAGTACTCGCCTTGACGGAAGAGACGGCCAAACAATACATCGGCGGATACGGGATCGGCGCGAAGGTATTATTCGAAAGAATGAAACCGGGCTCGGATGCCCTTGGACCTGACAACATCGTGGGGTTCACAACAGGCCCTTTGACCGGGACCGGTGCACTTTTAAGCGGGCGCTATACCGTTGTCTGCAAGTCACCGGTAACCGGCGGTTGGAATGATGCCAATTCAGGGGGACACTTCGGGCCTGAACTGAAAAAAGCGGGATTTGATGCCGTTTTTCTGCAAGGGGCATCGGAAACACCCGTTTATGTGTGGATCAATGACGGTGAAGTGGAAATCAAGGATGCCGCCCATCTTTGGGGTAAAGATGTCCTTGAAACCGAGGTGGCCCTCAAGGACGAGTTAGGGGAAAATAGGCTCAGGGCCGCCATGATAGGCCCAGCGGGCGAGAAGTTGTGCCTAATTTCCTCGATCATGACTGATGGGCATCGGGCGGCTGGCCGTGGTGGTATCGGGGCCGTAATGGGCTCAAAAAAATTAAAGGCCTTGGTCGTGCGGGGGACGGGCAACGTGCCGGTGGCCGATCCTGAAAAGCTAAAAGCGGCCAATCAAGATATCCTTGATACAATAAAAAACGGGCCGGCCGCCCAGATAGCTGGGGCTTTTTCAACTTTCGGCACCACTATTCTGACGGCGACTTCAGCAATAAGCGGTGATTCACCGGTGAAGAATTGGGGGGGCATCGGCATTGTCGATTTCGGTGAAGAAGCAGGAAAGAATTTTGAAGGCGTGGTTATGGATGCCAAATACAGGGTAAAGAAATATGCCTGCGCCAATTGCCCTATAGGCTGCGGGGCCATCTACGATGTCAAAGACGGCAAGTGGCCTGTGGGTGAAACTGCTCGGCCCGAATATGAGACTTCTGCGGCCTTCGGGTGTTTGATGCTGAACGACAATGTCGAGGCACTCCTCAAATGCAACCATATTTGTAATATCTACGGCCTGGACACCATTTCAGCAGGCGCTACAGTGACTTGGGCCATTGAGTGCTATGAGAACGGAATCCTGAGCAAGGGGGATACCGGGGGCATAGAACTGACATGGGGAAATGCGGAGGCTATCGTACAAGCGACTCAGGAATTGGCCAATCAAAGCACTGAATTCGGTAAATTGCTGGCCCTTGGTTCGGCCGGGGCAGCCGAAAAGATCGGGAAAGGGACCGAGTATCTTGTCACCGTTAAAGGCATAGAGCTGCCCATGCACGACCCCCGGCTCGGTCCGGGATTCGCAAGAACGTACGCCATTGATCCCACTCCAGGCCGTCATGTCAAAGGCGGGTTGGGAATTCAGCATATGCAAACGCCGGATCCAGCAAAATACAATACCGAAGGCAGTGGCGAACCGGATCTTCGAGCAACAGCGGCCCAAGAAATCATCAACACGGCGGGATTGTGTTTGTTTAAGAGCTTTGCCGGCATAGAGAATATCGCCTGGAAATTAATACCTCCCGTCACCGGTTGGAATTTTGGCGAAGAGGAAGAGATGAACGCCGGGCTTAGAATTTACAATATGCGTCACGCCTTCAATCTTCGCGAGGGCATGAAACCCGCCGATTTCCAGCTCCCCAAACGGAGCGTGGGCGAACCCCCGCAGACCGAGGGGCCCCTTGAGGGAATCACCGTGGATCACAAAGGCTTTATTCGTAATTTTTTCAAGGCTATTGAGTGGGATGAGACCACAGGTAAGCCTACCCGCAGTTTACTGGAAAAACTGGGCGGGATGGAAGACGTAATCAAATCCCTTGGCTTGTAGGAAAGCCTGAATCACCCGACGTTGAAATGAAAGCTCCACTCGACCATGGTTTTCGGGTGGAGCTTACATGGTAAGCAGACCGCGATGCGTATCACCGTACAATTTTCAAGTCTGTTCCGTACCCTTGCAGGCGTGGAGAGGGAGGTTTTGGATGTCGCCGATGGCACTACCGCCGACCGGCTTTCCAGCATATTGGTTCAAAAATATCAAAACCTCTCCCTCGAGAGTAGAAAGACCTATTTCATGATTAACGGTCAAATTTCCACGCGCAATCACGTCCTTGCAGAAGGGGATCAGGTACGAATATTCCAGTTGCTTGCAGGAGGATAAAAAACACATCAACCACGATAAAGCGATCCGCATACAGGCAACGTGGGATACTTTCAGAAATCGATGAGGTTACGCGATGGGTTTCATCAGAGAGCGTGTATTGAGTGGCGAGTTCATGGCAGGAGCCTGGTGTAATCTGGGGTCCAGCCTAACTGTGGAGATGGCTGCACGCATCGGCTATGACTGGATTCTCTTGGACCAGGAACATGGGCCTGGCGATAGTCTGACCCTCTTGCATCAGATGCAGGCCGCCCAGGCCGGAAAGGCGGCTCCCATCGTGCGTATTGCTTGGAACGAGATGCCCCGCTTTAAACGCGCCCTGGATCTCGGGGCCAAAGGTATTATGATTCCTTATGTGCAAAATGCCGAAGAAGCCAGTTTGGCGGTTGATTCCATGCGCTATTCTCCCGAGGGCATAAGAGGGGTCGCCTCCAGCCCCCGGGCCGCGGAATTCGGCCGGGAATTTGATAAGTATTACGCCGAGGCCAACCGTAAGCTTCTAACCGTGGTTCAGATAGAGACCGGCGAGGCAATGGCCAACCTGGAATCCATTACGGCCGTGGATGGAGTTGATGTGCTTTTTGTAGGCCCGCTTGATCTCAGTATCAGCTTGGCAAGGCAGCGGGAATTCTGCTTCCCGGGCCGGATCTGATAAAACTTGTACACTCCTTGGGTTTCACTTTCGTGGCCGCCGGCGCGGACGGCGGCATGGTCGTAAACGGCTTTAGTCAAGTCTTTGAAGCCATGTCCAGCTATAAATAATCGAAAACGGGAGGGCGATCATTGCCATGGTCGCCCTCCCACCCGAATTACAGCGGATATTCGATTCGTTTCGATAGGGTTATCGTCGGAGCCGAAGCGCCCAACTCCGCCTGCGGTCTTGGATACTGTCTATACGTTCATTACCAGCAGGGATGGTGTGCCATCAGTTTTCCCCCCTTTTCAAAGGGGGGAAATATTAAGTCCCCCTTTATTAAAGGGGGATTTAGGGGGATTTTTTTGACCGAATTCAATCTGACTTTGACGTTTCCCTGTAGCCGACGCTCCTATGATTGACATAAAGCATCCATTTTGGTAGAAGCACACCCTGAGTATCCATTAACTGACCTTATAGACTTGGAAACTGTTTGATCAGTGCCTCAAAACAATCATGAACCGTTTTGCCTTTCACAACAGTGTTAAGAAACTTTGTTCAAATGATCGATTCCAAGTTCCTCTAATTTCTCTGCTAATGGAACTCCGATTTTATCCCACCCCATTAAATGGTAATAATACCGTTTCGCCTTTTCCATTTCCTCATGGTCAAGTTTGATATCGGCCATGGGCCCCCCGTTTGTGGGGTTGAAAAAACGCTCCGGCAGTTTGTCATCGGCATCAGTAAAGCCCTCTTGGATATTGTACAACCGACACATGGTTAATATGCGTTCGGCCACCCTGAATTGTTCCATAACGCTGGTGTTCCAGCCGGTCACCGAGGATGCGAGATCGGCAACCTGACTGAGTGAATAGGGCAGAAAATCGCAGAGCACAAGGCTATCGTAAAGTATTCTTTTGATCTGATAGACTTTGAACAATGCCACTTTGCGTGGCCCAATTTCAGAGAAAAGGGCCGGTTCATATCCCAACGGGATGGCGTCGGGAACCGTTACCTGGGGCAGTTCAGTGAATGCGGAAAAAAAGATATCAATCATACTGTCCATGTGATCTGCACCATGGGGGTTCACCATATAGCCAAGTCCCAGGGCTTTATTGAGCCTGGGTTCATGCATGGGGATTTCCAGTTTTTTCACGTTCATGGCAAATTTCTGGGCGCCTTTTCCGATTTTTTCAGCAGCTATTGCAGTTCCCTCTGCAAGCAAGTCTCCAATCCCTTGTCGATGGGCAATGAGTTCTATGGTTTTGAGCATGGCCTCGGCATTTCCGAACTCGAGAGTCATCCCGTCCAGATCATCTGGAGGCAAAAGCCCATTCTCAAAACATTCCATGGCGAATGCGATGCTCATCCCGGTAGAGATGGCATCCAGGGAGTAGGCATTACAGAGTTCGTTTCCCTTAGAAATGGCTCCAAGATCATCAATGCCACATGCTGAACCCAAGGTCCCCAAGGTTTCATACTCCGGTCCCCCGTAAGCACGATCAACTTTATAGGGCTGCTTCATCTCCACGACTTTTTTACAGCGAACAGGGCAGGCAAAACACCCTTCCATTGCGACCCTGATCGTTTTTTTTATGGTGTCCGGAGTAATCTGATCCACACTGGGGAATCCGCCGTCTCGAAAGTTTCTAACAGGAAGGTTGCCCAATTGCTCGAATCTTGGCATCGCCCCCCCTGTTCCAAGATCAGAATACGGCTTCATGAGCTCCATGTTTTCCTTAAGCCAACCTCTTAAATCCTTTATCCCTTCAGAACTGTTTATAGGAGGCATACTGTCCCCTCGCACTGCAATCCCCTTGAGATTCTTCGAACCCATGACTGCCCCCATGCCGCCACGGCCAGCAGCATCAAAAAGGCCATGCATAACGCAGGCATATTTTACCCTGTTTTCGCCACCAAGTCCGATCATGGCAACCCGGATTCTGGGGTCTGCAAGTTCTGAACGGATAGTCTCCTGTGTCTCTTTAGTGGTTTTCCCCCAGAGATGACCGGCATCCTTAATCTCTACCTTGCCACTGTGAATCCATAAATAAACGGGCGTCTTCGCCTTGCCTTCTATGATGAGGGCATCAAAACCGGCCCTTTTAAACTGAGAACCCCAGAATCCCCCTACCTCGGACTTTGCGATCCCCCCGGTTAATGGTGACTTCCCTCCCACGGCATGGCGGGCGCTACCCCCAAGAGAAAGGCCTGTCAGAGGTCCGGTCGCAAATACCAGTTTGTTCCCAGGACCCAATGGGTCAACGCCCGGTTTGACTTCACTGAGCAGGTAATAGGCAATAAAGCCAGTCCCCCCAAGGTATTTTCTGCAAAATACAGCATCGATGTGCTCGGTTTTCACCTGTTCGTTCGACAAATTGATCCGAAGAACTCTGCCGTGATATCCGCCA
>MVDB01000052.1 GCA_002050025.1 Desulfobacteraceae bacterium 4484_190.2 | reverse complement strand
GCCATGTCAAGCCTGCAACAGACAAAAACATATCTAAAAAAAATCATGGACACAAGAATAAAAAAAAACTATGGTTTACCAACATAACATTGAGCCACCGTAGCTCAGATGGTAGAGCACCTCACTCGTAATGAGGATGTCTGCGGTTCGACTCCGCACGGTGGCTCCAGTAAAAACACGGGCTCAAAGGACCTCGGCTTTGGTTATCACCAGAGGGAATTTGACTTTTTGGGAGGAAGTGCAGATGGATGAACTCCGGGATTATTTTTTATGCGATAGCTGTGCGAATAAGGACTTTAAGCGTATCTACAATTTTTCACTTCGTTTCCACGGGGTTAACTTTTCCGATGATCTAATCTATGATCAGCTAACAGATGAAGTGTATCAGTGCACTAAATGCCATAAGACCTTCACTAAAAAGCAAGTGGAACATGGCTTGGCAGAAATTAAAAAAAAGCGGAAAAAGGATTATATGGATTCTACTTCCTTCTGATAGAATTGCAATTTGTAAGAGCCCAACTCAATTGTGTCATAATCGTCTAATTGCACACTTTCCTTGATTACCTGTCCGTTAACCTTCAATTTCGTCATCCCACCTGTAAAAGTGATGGTATAGCCAGACGGCCGCTTGCTGATTGCAGCAGCGGTGTTTCCCATAAAAAGCCCGGAGAGTTTAATCTCACAATTATCCGCTTTACCTATTCTGGAAAGTCTTTTTACTAATTTCACCTCGCCTATTTCAGAGCTGCCCAAAAAGGACAAAACCCCAATTTTCTTAAGGCTTTGGCCAGCTACAGTTCCCTGTTTAGCAAGGAGTTCACGCTGCTGGACAGTGTCCAGCAGCATAGTTTCATCAATGTCACTTTGTTCTGCCCTATCTTTTTCAGAAGACAGAAAAAGGATAACATGTTTCCCTATTTGGATTTTGTCTCTGTCCTTAAGACTACAGGATACAATTTTCTTATCATTTACAAATGTGCTGTTTGTACTCTGAAGATCAGTTAAGATAAACTTGGAGCCGACCTTATCGATCTTGGCATGATACCCTGAAACGGCCAGATTATCGACTTGAATATTGTTTTCAGGATTTCGGCCAATGGTCATACTTTCCTTTGAAAAGGGAAATTCTTGCATTACCTGGTCCTTAAACATTAAAATAAGTTTAGCCATAATTTATCCTTCTTTGTTTTGCATGATCTTATATAAGCATATTCATTATGAAATATCATCAAGACTTAAAAATCTTTGTCGCTTTTTGTGTGGATGTCAGGATATCAGCAAGAAGTCTCCCCATTTTCTTAAAAGGATCGGATTTCGACTTTTCAATGTCTGACAGGTACACTGAAACAACCGTCGTATTGTCATGCGCCCCTCTTGTGAGGGCCTTATTTATGAAGTTTTGGCATAGTACCTCAGGATCATCCTCTGCCACCACCATCTGTTGTATTTCATCATCTGTTACCAGATCGGTTAAACCATCACTGCACAAAACGAAGCGGTCGTTGCTTGAAGGTTCGATTTCAAAAACCTCTGCCTCCAGATGTACGGCAGAACCCAGATTGCGGGTCAGGACGTGTCTCAAAGGAGACTGTTGGGCCTCTTCATCTGTCATGATGCCCATTTCAACCTGTTCAGCCACGATGGAGTGATCTTTGGAGAGTCTTTCAATCTCCCCGTTCCTCACCATATAGATGCGGCTGTCTCCCACGTTGGCAGTGATGATCAAATCGGGCATAACGGCCAAGACTGCCACAGTCGTTCCCATGCCATTGTAATCTGTATATTCGGCAGCCATTTCATGGATAACTTTATTGGCCAGCCGAATGCTGCTTTGTATATAGTTCCCGATTTTAGACAGTGATTGGTCGGGGTAATCAAAAAGATCTTCCTCAGGGGCGTCTGATTCGAACCATTTTTTGTAACTCTTATTTATAAGGTCTACAGCAATCCTGCTGGCAACCTCTCCAGCTAAATGCCCCCCCATGCCGTCTGCAACAACAAAGAACCCCAATTTCATATCTGTAGAAAAACTGTCCTCATTTATCTCTCTCTTTAAACCTACATCGGTAAGGCCTGCAGCCTTGGCTATTGTTGATTTCATATACACCTCAAAAAAAGCATCCCACAAATTAGACGCTTATTTCATACTGTTCCACATGAAAGTCTCTTTTGGCAATGATGGTGATTCGCTTCTTTAACCTTTTCTCCAGATCAATAATGGATTCCTGCTCATCTTCTCTGAGAACAGTATCAATCTCCGGGTTGACCAGGACATAGACATTTTCCCCTTCTTCAGAAGCCGGATACTCTCTTTCCAAATCTCTGAATAACTCGTAGCAGATCGTTTCTTTGGATTTTACCGTTCCTCTCCCTTCGCAATAAAAGCATGGCTCAGTCAGCAACCTGTTTAGGTTGGCACGAGTTCTTTTTCGCGTCATTTCAATCAGCCCTAAATCCGACATATGGAGAATAGTGGATTTGGCCTTATCCTTTTTAAGCGCCTCCTTTAGCGCCATAAAAACGCGTTCCCGATTTAGTTTCTTTTCCATATCTATAAAGTCGATAACTATAAGACCACCTATGTTTCTAAACCGCAACTGGTATGCAATCTCTTTGACTGCCTCCAGATTTGTTTTCAAAATAGTTTCCTCTGGATTCCTTTTGCCCACATAGCTCCCGGTATTGACATCAATAGCAGTGAGGGCCTCTGTCATTTCAATCACAATATAGCCCCCCGATTTCAGCCAGATCTTGTTGTTGAGGGCACGAGAAATCTCCATTTCAATCCCAAACGCGTCAAAAATAGGTTCAGAGCCCTCATATAACTCTACAGAATACCTCAATCTGCTTTCAAAGGCCAGAATAAACTCCATAATACTCTCGTATTCATCCATCGAGTCAATAATGAGACGATCCACTTCCCTTGTAAACAGATCTCGAACGGCTCGCAAAGAAATCGATAAGTCCTTGTGTAACAGTTCAGGCTTTGATCTCTTTTCCATTTCCACCTGAATATTGGCCCAAAGCTTTATGAGAAATTCCATCTCGGATTGAAGCTTTTCTTTGGATGCACTTTCACTGACTGTCCTGACGATGAACCCTAGCTCGCTGGGCCTTATTTCTTCAATGACCCCTCTAAGCCTCTCTCTCTCCTTCCTGTCCTCTATCCTCCGGGAAATACCGATGTGGTTTACGGTGGGCATTAAAACCAGATGCCTGCCGGGTATAGAAATATGAGAAGTGAGACGCGCTCCCTTGGTACCAATGGGTTCCTTGGCCACCTGGACCATGATAGTTTGTCCTTCATGGAGGAGATCTTCTATTTGGAAAAAGGCACCATGTGGCGAATTTCAATATCAAAAAAGTCATTGTACACATCTGACACATATAGAAAAGCAGTCCTTTCAAGACCGATCTCCACAAATGCCGCCTGCATGCCTGGAAGAACCCTGACAACCCTCCCTCGATAAATATTTCCCATCAGTTCCTGCCCGGTTCCCCTTTCAATATGGAGCTCCACAACAACGCCGTTTTCAACAAGGGCAACCCTGGTCTCGTGAGGTCTGGCATTAATGATGAGTTCGTTGGGCATCGGCTTCTTTCTCCCTCTTATGTCGGAGGTCCCTGTTCTTACCAAAGGATCTGTTTGGTCTTTAGTACCTTCATATGATTCACCTGTGAGTCCTCCAATGAAAATACACTTTTAACTATTTCAGCAGGTCTTACTTCAGGGCCGATTGTGTGTCTCACAGTTAATTTTATTCCATTTGGTGAAAAACGGGCCATGGACTTGACCAGGGCCCTGGCATTAATTTTATGGTCGCCCTTTTTGCTCATTTTTACAATAGGAAAATAATCGGATTTAAGAAACCTTTTCAAATCAGTCTCATTCAACTCAGTCTCATTCAGGGTCACGATAAAATGGCTTTCCTTTAACCGCTGCTTTTTTTTGCCGTGGGTGATCTCTTTCACCGAGGTAACGATGATACCGGGAGGCAACTTTCGATTGATACGTTTCTTCAAAAAAGATGTATCCATATATTCAGTAAGTTCAACAACCGCTGTTTCCTGCATGCTTTCCGTTCCAACAGGCAAAGCACAACCAAACACCACTTTGGGCATTGGATGAAACCCCCTGGAGTAGACCAGGCTCAGCCCTGCCCTTCTGAAGGCCCTAAAAAAAACACGAACAAGTTCCAGGTGGCCAAGATATTTAGCGTGATTCAACTTTGTAAAGGTCAGGCGGTATTTCTTTGACGGCAAAGCAATATTTTCATGGGTGGATTTCTCAAAGCTGCGCGGGATATTCCAATCCCTAAATACGATTGGATCTATAGTTTTGTGATCACAAACACCGCATTCGATGCATGTTTCCCGGCAATCCGGGGTCCATTCTTCCCGTTGCGCTTTTTTCCATTCTTTTTTGAGAAAACCCTTGGTGACCCCTGATCTGATATGGTCCCATGGTAATACTTCATCAAGCGGTTTTTCGCGGTAGAGATAGAAGCATGGGTCAATCTCTGTTCGGTTGAATGCCTCTTCCCAGATTCCCTTGTGAAAATGTTCTCCCCAGGCGTCAAACCTGGCGCCCAGTTTCCATGCCTCTATAAGGACCTCCGTCAATCTCCTGTCCCCCCTTGAGAAAATACCCTCCAACCAGCTCAATTCAGGCTGATTCCACTTGACCCTGATACGGGATCCTTTGAGGCCTTCCTGGATTAACCGTATTCGTCGCCGGCTTTCTTCCAGCGGGATCTGGGGTCGCCACATGAATGGGGTGTGCGATTTGGGCACAAAGGTAGAAACACTGACATTCAGTTTGGTACGTTTCCCCTTCTTGCCGGCGAGTTTTACAACTTTTCTGGCCAGGTCGATGATATCTTGGATGTCTCCATCAGTTTCAAAGGGAAGGCCTATCATAAAGTAAAGCTTGATCAAACTCCATCCAGCGCTATAGACTGCATTAGCAGTTTCCAGGATATCTTTTGTCGTTAGCCCTTTGTTAATGATCCTTCTCAACCTGTCATTACCTGCCTCTGGCGCTAGGGTGAATCCTGTTTTTCGCACCCTCTTTATCTGTTTCATAAACGATGGGTCAAGGCTGTCGATTCTCAATGAAGGAAAGCTAATTGCGACTTTTTTCCTGGCCTGCCTGTCCATAAGGGCCTCAAGGAGCGGCACAATAGAGGAATAATCCCCGGAACTCAATGACATCAGAGAAAGTTCATCGTAACCCGTGAGTTCAAGAATTTTATCCGCTTTATCAAGGATGGATTCAGGACTTCGTTCTCGCACCGGACGATATATCATGCCTGCCTGGCAGAACCGGCAACCACGCGTGCACCCCCTGAAAATCTCTAACACTGCACGATCATGAACCAATCCGGTAAACGGAACAATTTGACGGACTGGATAGGGATATTTATCAATATCTTGTAAAATGGCCTTTTCTACGTTTGGGTAATCGGGAATCAACGGCTCGATTTTCTCGACAGGCCCTTCCGGTTTGTAATGGATAGAAAAACAGGATGGAACGTAAACACCCTTTATGCGGTATAAGCGAGAGAGCAGTTCATTCTTGTTTTTTATCTTTTCTTTTCTTGCTTCACGGACCGCTTCACATACCTTAAGCGTTGATTCCTCACCATCCCCGATCACCATTAGATCAAAGATTTCAGCAACAGGCTCCGGGTTAAAGCATGCAGGTCCACCAGCAATTATAAGGGGGCTTACATCAGTTCTTTGACTGGCATAAAATGGTATACCGGCCAGATCAAGTATGTTTAATACATTGGTGTAGGAAAGCTCATGTTGAAGGCTGAAACCAACGATATCAAAGCTCGATAGTGCACGATTTGATTCCAGTGAGGTGGCAGGGATCTTTTGAACCCTCAGTTTCTTCTCTAGATCAGGCCAGGGAGAAAATGCCCTTTCAGCTACTAACCAATCCTGGCTGTTAAGGATATTATAGAGGATCTTCAGCCCTAAGTGAGACATACCCACATCGTAGACGTCGGGGAAAACAAGTGCAATGGAAACGTCCGTGAGTGCAGGATTTTTCTTGATAGTATTTACTTCATTTCCGAGGTAGCGACTCGGACGACTGATATCTAAAAACCAGTGCTGGTCTAACATATTCATTTCTCTATGTAGAGTTTTTGCCTCATGCATGGAACATTTAAGGCATAGGGCGTAAGGTCAAAATATTTTTTTCTTTTCCTTGAGCCTTATGTCTTACACCTCAAGGCCAGTATTCCGATCCCGCCATGGCGGGACGAAGCGAACTAACTTGTCTTCGGAGGCGGAAAATTAAAGGGGGAGATAGGGAGCAATATACTTATTTCGGCGCCCCCCTCAGAATGATTTTTCGCAAAGACTTCTCCCTGAAGCCCTTCTATTATTCTTTTCACAATAGCAAGGCCCAAGCCAGAACCTTCTTCTTTGGTAGTAAAGAAGGGAGTAAAAGCCTTGTTTAGAACCCTGTCATCGAAACCGCTACCTGTGTCGCGGACAATAATTTTTGCCCATTTCCTATCGGGTCGGGACACATCTGAATTAAGTTGCGTGATGACATAAAATGAGCCTCCTTCAGGCATAGCCTGGCAGGCATTTAAGAAGAGATTCCACAGCACCTGTTTGAGCTGTTCAGGATCGGACTCCAGCCTAATGGAATCACAAAAATCCGTAGAGACACCCATCTTCCTATTCCAATGATTGCTGTTCTTAAAGAGTTCCAGGGATTCAAGGATTCCCCGGTTCAAGTCAAATTCCTGAAAATTTGCCTTTTTGGGCCTGGCAAAAAGCAGAAAGTTGCTTAACAGACGGTTCAGACGGGTGATTTCTCTTGATATTATATCCATAAGCCGGCTGTTGACGTTATTTTCGCTCAGCCCATCCCTTAACATTTGGATCGATCCGCTGATAGAAGCCATAGGATTTCTAATCTCATGTGCGATTCCTGCAGCAAGTTCACCGACCATGGCAAGGCCTTCTACCTTTTTCATTTCTTCTTCGATTTTCATTATCTCCGTCATATCCTGAAATATTAGGACATGGCCCTTTTGCTCTGACTGCTGAAGCCGAAGGGGAGAAATGGAAAGACGAAGATGGCTCTTTCCGCCGTTCGATTTTGAATATGAAAGATCAGTAAATGGAGGAAGCTTCTTAGCTGTTTGTAATGAGGTGTGTTGAACACCGGGCAGTTTGTTTTTAAGAAAGGGAAGTACCTGATCTATTTCCTTACCATAAACCTGAGCGTTCTTAATACCAAAGATTTCCTCGGCAGCCGGGTTAAAAAGGAAAATTCTGTTTTGACCATCCAGCACAATGAGACCCGATGTAATGCTATTGATGATACTTTCGTTAAGCACCTCCAGCTTGTCGATATCGACCTGTTTAGCTTTTAATTCGACACGGCTTTTTCTTGCCTGTTCAGACAGGTAACTGCTGAGATAAGCTACCAGATAGAATCCTGCAATATTAACTAAAATCAGAAAAAAAATGTACGGGCTCTGATATTGTAAAGCATATGGCTCCGGGGCACCTAAAGGATGAATAGCCCCATAGTAGTGGAGATCCAACAATAGGCCATACAGAATGCTGCTACTGGAAGCAATTACCATTGCTCCTTTTCTGTAAACTATGATGCTCCCGTTAATAATGGTTAATATATAGAGAAAGGAGAATATACTCCCTATGCCGCCTGTAACGTAGATGATGGCCGTGACAATAAAGGTGTCCGCCAGAAGCTGAGTGTAGGCAAGCCAAACGAGGTTTTTTGAATATTTAAAAATAATTGCATAGATAAAAGTGAAAAAATAGACAGCAGCGACCAGCAAAAAATGGGAAGTTTGAATAAACCCGAAATAAGTCTGGGTCTGCTTTATCTGGATGAATATTGAAGCACTTAAAAGAAGGGAAACAAAAAGCAATCTCAGGAACATGAGGGCCTTAAGACGCCCGGAAAGTTCTGATTGGTAAATTTGCAGGTTGGACTTGGTCATATCGACGGGATCAAATTAGCACCCCCGGAGGAGGTAGTTTGCTTTTTGGGTACCTTAAAGACACGTTGGTTTAAGTGACTAATTTCTTAAGCGGCAGACCGCGCAGTCAGCTACTAGCCCTAAAAGAGCCCAAATATGTAAATAAAATGAATTCGAATGACAAAGGTCAAAGCCCCCCAGTGAAATAACTTACAGATTTCACGGGGCAGGCAAATTTCAAATGAATGTCAAATGAAAAATGTTAAAAAAGATATATCCACCCATTAATTCAAACGCAGCCTACCACTGTAGAGATGCACAATGCCAAAAAGATAAATAATTGATAGTTTTGGAAAGCATTTTGACATTGGGGTTTTGATTTGACCTTTGGACTTTGTCATTTGGACTTTATTCCATAGGGCATCACAAATCACTATCTAACACGCATAGCAGATATAGGACCATCCCGCTACTGCAGGATAGCTTAAGGGATTAATTAACCACCCATTGCCGCAGCCATCTGGAAGATGGGCAGATACATTGCGATGACCAGTCCGCCTATGGTACCACCGAGGAACACCATTAGCAAGGGCTCCAACATAGAGGTAAGAGCTTCAACTGCAGCGTCTACTTCATCATCATAAAAATCGGCAATTTTATTGAGCATCGTATCAAGGGCTCCCGTAGCCTCTCCTACGGAGATCATCTGGACGACCATGGTAGGGAATATATCAGCTTCCGAAAGTGGTTCAGCAATTGTTTGACCTTCAGCGATGCTTGAACGGACCTCATAAATGATTTCTTCCAGGATAACGTTGCCCGATGTCTTAGCCACTATTTCAAGGGCATCCAGGATAGGCACGCCGCTGCTGATCATGGTGCCAAGGGTTCTTGTGAATCGTGCCACAGCGGTTTTTTTTAGCAAATTGCCAAATACCGGTAACTTCAAGGCCAGAGCATCAGTCTGTTTTCTTCCCTTTTTTGTGCCCCTGTATTTTTTAAAGGCGAAGACAAACACTATGAAGGCACCGATTACATAATGTATGTTTCCCTTTAAAAAGTCGCTCATGTTAACAACAATTTGGGTGGGAACAGGGAGCGCCTTTCCGAAACTTGAAAACATCTCTTGAAAAACGGGAATAACAAAAATCAGGATAACTGCAATTACTAAGATAGCTATTGCAACAACTATAATTGGATAAGTCATCGCACCTTTGATCCGCTTTTTGAGCTTCTCTGCCTTCTCTATGTAAGCGGCAAGGCGTTGTAAAATAGTGTCAAGGATACCTCCAACCTCTCCGGCAGCCACAAGATTAACGTAAAGGCCATCAAACACCTTTGGGTGTTTCTTCAGGGCCTCTGCCAGACTGGAACCCCCTTCCACATCCTTTGTGACTCTCTTAAGAACATTTTGGAAGGTCTTGTTCTCTGTTTGCTCAGCAAGAATAGTGAGCCCTTGGACAAGGGGAAGACCGGCATCAATCATTGTAGAGAACTGCCGGGTAAATATAACAACATCCTTGGCCGTGATCTTTGGCTGAAAAAAGGCGACATTTTCAAAAAGATCCTTCGGCTTGGGCTTTATCTTTTTGATGGTGAGGCTGCGCCGCTTTAGTTGAAGTTGCGCTATCCTTTCATCTGCTGCTTCCAGTTCACCTTTTAGGATTTTCCCCTTCTTTGTTTCTGCAACCCACTTATAAACTGGCATTATGATCCTCCTAAAATCCTACTGTCACTGAGGTCTCGCACCTTGGTAAAATAATTCCGGAAATCCTGGAATTTTTTAGACCAAGGCATACTTTCTGTGATGGGCCGAATATTCATGGGGTTTCCTCAATTCCAGAAGTCTCAGGCCATTTTATTATCATGAGGAAACGAATCACCCAACCAATCCGTTAAATAGAAACGCCTCTGAGCAGCTTTACCCAAAGGCGTGATTCAAATTAACCGTCGGTAACCCGGCGATCATGGCCTTTCGGCTTTAGACCCGTAGCTTTGCGTCATCACCTTTCAGCGACTTTGCCTTTTCTCTATTTAGAAAAAGTTTAATAGATAATATGATAAATTTCTCAGTTTGTCAACTACTTTCCCATAAATTAAGTAAAATTTAAATAATTTATAAGTGTCTTGTAGATAAAAAATAATCATACCGCTATATATTGTGCTTGCATTTCGATAGATTCACGAGACATTTTGTAAAATTGAACACTTTTTTACACATTATCCTTGACAAGGGGTCCATGTTAAACGATAAATAGTTGCGATAAAAAACAGTTAAGGCAGTCTTTTGAGTGTTTTAAAAGACAAATCACAAAAGGCATTTTGAAGTTATTTCCCGCTTAAAGAAAAGGTCTGGATCGAAAAGGTCCAGTCAAAAAAAATCATTAGAGGAGGTATCGGTTGTGAGTAATGTTACTGCTCCCATGGGAGGAAAAATTATCGATGTTAAGGTAAAAGCAGGTGATGCGGTGAACGAAGGCGATGAGGTTATCATCCTCGAGGCCATGAAAATGGAATTGCCTGTGGTGGCCAGCGAATCTGGGACCGTAAAAGAGGTAACGTGTAAGAGTGGCGATGCAGTAGAAACAGACGCTGTTCTTGTGGTACTTGAGTGATATTTATGAATAACGTCTATAAGTCCCTCGAATTGATATTTCTTTATCTTCGCTATACAAAAACTTGGAGACCCTTTAATGGAAATTGAAGCCAAGATCAAGGAACTGGAAAAAAGAAACCGTGAGGCAGAGCTGGGAGGTGGCCAAAAACGCATTGACCAGCAGCATGCCAAGGGTAAGATGACCGCAAGGGAAAGGCTTGATTATCTCCTTGATAAGGGCAGTTTCCAGGAGATTGATAAGTTTGTTGTCCATCGGTGCCATGATTTTGGTATGGAGAAAAAAAAGATTGCCGGTGATGGCGTTGTTACCGGCCACGGAACCATAAATGGGAGACCGGTTTTTCTTTTTTCCCAGGATTTTACCGTATTCGGCGGATCTCTAAGTGGCATGTTTAGTCAAAAAGTATGTAAGGTTATGGACCTGGCCTTAAAAAATGGTACACCCATGATCGGATTGGACGATTCGGGTGGGGCCAGAATCCAGGAAGGGGTTGAGAGCCTGGGAGGTTATGGGGAAATATTTAAGAGGAATGTGTGGAGTTCCGGAGTAATTCCTCAAATATCGGTTATTATGGGCCCCTGTGCAGGTGGTGCCGTTTATTCCCCCGCTCTTACTGACTTTATAATCATGGTCAAAAAAACAAGCAATATGTTCATCACTGGGCCTCAAGTCATCAAAGAAGTTACATTCGAGGAGGTTACGGCTGAGGAACTTGGGGGCGCCATGAGCCATAATAGGCGAAGCGGTGTAGCCCATTTTGCAGAGGACTCCGACCAGGCAGCACTTGACAGGGTGAAGGAACTCCTGGGTTATTTACCTCAAAATTTTCGAGAAAAAACACCACCCATTGAATGTACAGATGACCAGGACCGGACAGATAAATCGCTCAATAAAGTGGTGCCCGCAAATCCGCGGCTGCCCTATGACATGAAGGAAATTATCCGCACGGTATTGGATAACAACCAGTTTCTGGAGGTCCACAAGTACTATGCCAACAATATGATCGTTGGCTTCGGGCGACTAAATGGCCTGGCAGTTGGGATTATCGCCAATCAGCCAAAATTTCTGGCGGGCTGCTTAGACATAAACGCTTCCATGAAGTGTGCCAGGTTTGTAAGGACGTGTGACTCGTTTAATATTCCCCTGGTGACTTTTGTGGATGTTCCTGGATATCTGCCTGGTGTCAACCAGGAATATGGTGGCATCATTAAACATGGTGCAAAGATTATCTACTCGTATTGTGAGGCCACGGTCCCGAAGATTACGATAGTGACCCGTAAGGCTTACGGAGGGGCTTATCTGGCCATGTCCTGCAAACACTTTGATGGGGATACTAATTACGCTTATCCGACTGCGGAAATTGCCGTTATGGGGCCCGATGGGGCAGCCAACATTATTTTCAGAAAAGAGATAGCCGATTCGGACGATCCGGATGCGACCAGGGCAAGATTGATTGAGGAATACAGAAATAATTTTGCCAGCCCATTTAAGGCTGCGGAACTGGGCTACATTGATGATATCATTTTCCCCGAGAACACCCGGCCAAGATTGATCAATGCCCTCATGACGCTCCAAAACAAGAGGGCCACAATCCCCAAACGCAGACATGGAAACAGTCCACTGTAAAGGGAAGCCGGCAATGTCTGTCGATTGTTGTAAATAACCTGCTACAAAAATGTAGATTATCAGTTAATTAAACGATATAATAAGTGATTTTGTTACTTCTCAATAACTTGAGGATAAAACCCTTACGGCCCGCCCTCCCCGTCCCGAGACCGGGCCGGGATCGGGAGGTGCGACTTGCACGGCACAGGGCATTTACGTT
>MVDB01000225.1 GCA_002050025.1 Desulfobacteraceae bacterium 4484_190.2 | reverse complement strand
AAGAAGGTCAGGAACCATCTGGATTTCATCAATAACAACAAGTCTACCGTATTCCTGATAACGCTCTCGTAGTAATGATGGACGGGAGGCATACTCCGCAAATACGTCAGTTTTTAGTAAATCAATAACGACTGAGTCAGCAAAATGCCTGTTAATCCAATAAGTCTTCCCTGTTTTGCGTGGTCCCCAGAGAAAAGCAGAACGATTAGCCGGCAAATTCAACTCTAATGTTCTTTTCTTAATTCTTTTCATCATGAGGTCATTTTATCTAAATAATGTGCCCTGTCAAGTAAAATTATCATAAAGACGAAGTAATATTTTTTCAAGGCCAAATTACATTCAACTTTGACGTTTCCCTGCTGGTGATGTTTGTTGAATTGACGGAAAACCATTTTTTGTGTAAGTTCTCAATTAAAGTTCTGGCTGTATTAGAAAAATAGTAACTACTCAGGTTCAAAGTTCCATGGTTCAAGGTTCAAGGTTAACTCATGAAAGCTGCGACCCCGCCGCTCGAAGATGCCGCTTGCGATGAGGTGATGCTAAATCCCGCTTTGCAAAAGGGGGAAGCAGCCGGAATGCCCAGACTGAGTTACAATTTATCCCATAGGAGCAAAAAAATGAGAAATGTAAAAATCATTGTATTTTCGCTGGCTCTGGGGCTTCTGTTTTTCTATACGCACGGGGCTTATGCGCAGAAGACTGCTGCCCAGGTCCACGCCCTGGCCATGCATGGCCTCCCCAAGTACGAAAGAGACTTCGATCATTTCGATTACGTAAACCCGAACGCCCCCAAGGGAGGTTCAGTGCGTCTCCATGCCATTGGCACCTTTGACACGCTTAACCACCTCACCCTGAGGGGCGTCCCTGCGGTGGGCTTAGGCGGTCTTTATGATTCCCTCCTTACTGCATCGGATGACGAGGCGTTTACGGAGTACGGGCTGCTTGCAAAAAGCATCGAGATGCCGGAAGACCGCTCGTGGGTAGCCTTTACCCTTAGAAAGGAAGCCCAATGGCACGACGGCAGGCCCGTTACTGTCGAAGACGTGATTTTTAGCCTAAAAACTCTCAAGGCAGAGGGACACCCTTTCTACCGGGCTTATTATGCCAGTGTGCTTAGAAGCGAGAAGAGCGGGGATCGAAAGGTGAAATTCATTTTCTCAGGTAGCGAAAACCGGGAACTACCACTCATCATTGGCCAGATGCCTATCCTCCCGAAGCATTACTGGGAAGGAAGGGACTTCAAGAAGACGACCCTGTCCCCCCCACTGGGAAGTGGGCCATACAGGATTAAATCCTTTGACCCGGGTCGAACTATTACCTACGCCCGGGTGAGTGACTACTGGGGCAGAGATCTTCCCGTAAACAGAGGGCGCTATAATTTTGACTTAATTCAATACGACTACTACCGGGACTCCACGGTGGCCCTCCAGGCATTTAAAGCCGGTGAGTACGATTTTCGCCAGGAAAACACCGCAAAGGACTGGGCCACGGCATATAACGTGCCGGCGGTCCGGAAAGGCCTCATAAAAATGGAGGGCATCCCTCATGAACGCCCCACCGGCATGCAGGGATTTATCTTCAACATCCGCCGCCCCTATTTTCAAGACCGTCGTGTTCGCGAGGCATTGACCTATGCGTTCGACTTCGAGTGGACCAACCGGAACCTTTTTTTCGGTCAGTACACCCGAACCAGGAGTTTTTTTTCCAACAGTGAACTTGCCTCAAAAGGACTGCCAAGTCCTGAGGAGATCAAGATCCTCGAACCTTTTCGGGATAAACTACCGAAAGAGGTGTTTATCAGAGAATACCGCCCACCCGTTACAGACGGAAAGGGTAACATACGGGCAAACCTGCGAAAGGCCTTCAAGCTCCTGAATGAGGCCGGTTGGGTTATTAAAAACCGGAAGTTGGTCAACAAAAAAACAGGCAGATCATTCGCGTTTGAGATTCTTCTTAATTCACCTTCATGGGAGAGGATTTCCCTGCCTTTTGCAAAGAACCTGAGACGCCTGGGGATTGATGCCCGGGTCCGTACCGTTGATACAGCCCAGTTTCAGAAGCGTGTCGAAGAATTTGATTTTGACATGATTGTGGACGTATTCGCTGAGTCCCTCTCGCCCGGCAATGAGCAGAGGGACTTCTGGGGATCGATCGCCGCTGACGATCCCGGCAGCCGCAATACTATCGGGATAAAAGATCCGGCTGTGGATGCCCTGATCGAGCTCGTCATTGCATCTCCTGACAGGGAGAGCCTGGTGCATCGCACGCACGCTCTCGACCGGGTTTTGCTCTGGGGGTACTATGTTATCCCTCACTGGCACCTTCGGATCTTCCGTGTTGCCTACTGGGATAAGTTTGGCCGGCCCAAAGTCACACCGAAATACGCCCTCGGATTTTACACGTGGTGGATTGATGCCCGGAAGGAAGCGGCGCTTAAGGGGCGGATCAGGGTGATGTGAGCGCTCGCAGAGGCAAACAGGGTCCCACCATGACGGATGATATGTCCAGCAAGTACCGGGGGGCGCGAGGCCTGGACCCTGAAATTATCAAGGAAATCGAGCGTCAATTCGGCTTCGACAAACCGGCCTATAAACGTTTTTTTATGATGATTCGTACCTACCTGCTGTTCGATTTTGGTGATAGCTACTTCCGTGATCGAAGCGTCATGAGCCTGGTGATCGACAAGATGCCGGTTTCTATTTCTTTAGGTCTCTGGACTACTTTTCTGGTCTATCTGATCTCCATTCCCTTGGGCATCAGAAAGGCTGTACGCGATGGATCCCGGTTCGACGTGTGGTCCAGCAGCCTGGTGATATTTGGCAACGCTATTCCCGGTTTCCTGTTCGCTATCCTCCTTATTGTGCTATTTGCCGGTGGAAGTTACTTCGACTGGTTCCCCCTGCGTGGCCTCGTGTCAGCGAACTGGGCTGAATTGAGCTGGCCAGCACGTATCATCGACTACTTCTGGCACATCACCCTGCCGGTCCTTTCTATGGTGATAGGAGGGTTTGCCGGGCTCACTATGCTTACCAAAAATTCTTTTCTCGAAGAGATCCACAAGCAGTACGTGGTCACCGCCCGGTCCAAAGGCATAACCGAACGGCGGGTGTTGTATGGACATGTCTTTCGTAACGCCATGCTAATCGTGATCGCCGGCTTCCCGACCGCCTTTGTGGGTGCCTTGTTTACCGGATCGCTGCTCACCGAAATCATATTTTCCCTGGACGGGCTGGGCCTTCTCGGGTTCGAAGCGGCTGTGAACCGTGATTACCCGGTTATGTTCGGTACCCTTTATTTCTTCACCCTGCTGGGGCTGATGCTCAACCTGGTTGGTGACCTTACGTATCACGTGGTCGACCCCCGGATTACTTTCGAAAGCCAGGAGGGATGATCGGTGACCGCAAAATTCCCCGGTCTCAAAATCTCCCCTCTCACCCGGCGAAGGCTCATGAACTTCCGCTCCAACCGCCGGGGTTTCTGGTCACTTTGGATCTTTTTAGGCCTGTTCACCATCACACTTTTTGCAGAGTTCGTTGCCAATGACAAACCCTTGCTCGTTCGCTACGACAGCAAGTTCTACTTTCCGATTCTTTATGAGTATCCCGAAACGATGTTCGGCGGATTCCTTCCGACAGAGGCTGACTACCGTGATCCTGCAGTGGCTGAACTTATCCGGGCAAAGGGATGGATGGTTTTCCCTATTGTCCCTTACAGCTATGACACCATTAATTATAACCTGCCCGTGCCAGCACCGGCACCACCTTCGAGGGATAACTGGCTTGGCACCGATGATCAGGGACGCGATGTGGTGGCACGGCTAATTTACGGCTTTCGGATCTCAGTCTTATTCGGTCTGATCCTGACGCTGCTCAGTTCCATTGTCGGGGTCATGGCCGGAGCTGTACAGGGTTATTTCGGCGGCTGGGTGGACCTTTTGTTCCAGCGTTTCATAGAGGTATGGCAGGGCCTGCCGATCCTGTACCTCCTTATCATCCTGGCCAGTGTGGTGGAGCCTAACTTCTGGTGGCTTCTGGGCCTGATGCTGCTTTTTAGCTGGATGGCGCTCGTGGGAGTGGTGAGGGCCGAGTTTCTTCGGGTGCGAAACTTTGACTATGTGCGAGCCGCCAAGGCCCTCGGGGTCAGCGACACCATGATCATGTTCAGACATATCCTGCCCAACGCCATGGTGGCAGCGCTTACTTTTCTTCCGTTCATCCTTAACGGCTCAATTACCACCCTGACGGCCCTGGACTTCCTGGGTTTCGGGCTTCCACCCGGGTCCCCATCTCTGGGTGAACTCCTCAACCAGGGCAAGGCCAATCTACAGGCACCATGGCTGGGAATCACGACCTTTGTGGTGCTTGCCGTGATGTTGAGTCTTCTTATTTTTATCGGGGAAGCGGTTAGAGATGCCTTCGATCCAAGAAAGACGGAAAGGTAGCATGATCAATATGAATGATGAACGCCCTCTACTGCAAATCAAGGACCTGTCGGTATCCTTTGGTACGGGCCCGGACGAGGTGAAGGCCGTGCGCGGTGTTTCGCTCAATATACACAAAGGCGAAACCCTTGGCCTCGTGGGAGAGAGCGGCTCTGGCAAGTCGGTGACAGCCCTTTCCATCCTCCAGCTATTACCTTACCCCCTCGCCCGTCATCCCGGTGGAAGCATACGCTATTTGGGGGGCAGCCCCATCGGCCAAGTCCCTGAAGGAGCAGAACTTCTTGGCGCGACGGAAGCTATCCTCCGCAGTATTCGTGGTAACCACATAGCCATGGTTTTCCAGGAGCCCCTCAGTTCACTGAATCCTCTGCACAGCATCGAGCGGCAAATCAGTGAAGTGCTGTTCGTCCACCAGGACATGGGGCGAAAAGAGGCTAAGGAAAGAGTCATCGAATTGCTCCGCCTGGTGGATCTACCAGAGGCCATTGACCGGCTCACTTCACTGCCCCATGAATTTTCCGGCGGTCAACAGCAACGGATAATGATCGCCATGGCCCTGGCTAATGAGCCTGACTTGCTCATTGCTGATGAACCTACCACCGCTCTCGATGTTACAATCCAGGCCCAGATCCTGGAACTCTTAAAGGCTCTAAAGGACAAGCTTGGTATGTCGCTGCTTCTTATCACTCACGACCTTGAAGTGGTGCGTCGGACGGTCGACCGGGTGGCCGTGATGTATCAGGGGGAAATCGTAGAGCAAGGCCCGGTAGAGGACATCTTCGAACGGCCAACCCACGTCTACACTAAGCAGCTTCTTGAACTAAAGCCCAAAGGGCAACCCGAAACTGTATCCGATAATGCCCCGACTTTGGTGGGAGCAGAGGGTTTGAAAGTATGGTTTCCTATCAAAAAGGGCATCATTCGCCGGACCGTGGG
>MVDB01000224.1 GCA_002050025.1 Desulfobacteraceae bacterium 4484_190.2 | reverse complement strand
TATTATTGCTTTCTTGTTCCCAGTCAGGATTTATCACTAATAGAATTTCATCAATAGCCGCACTACATTGAAAGGCATAAAGTGTATGCCACAATCAGTATTTGCGCCAAATGTCATGAGACACAATATATTGTATTGTATGCCATTTGGCGCAAATATAGGCGGGACTGACCCAATCTATACCGTTTTGAACTCAAAACTCCAGCACTTTTTCAATCCACTTGACTTTGCTCTCGGAAGACTATTTGATGCCTTTTTCTTTGAAGAATTTTGCCGCGCCAGGATGCAGGGGAATGCTCATGCCCACAAGGCCTGTCTCAGCCGAAATGTTCTTAAACTTGCTATGGGCCTTTCGTAATTGAGCCAGGTCTCCATACATTGCGCTAATGATTGAATAGACGATAAAATCTTCCAAGTCAGCCCTGGCTGACAGCATTGCCATTACTGATACAGTAGGAACATCTTTATCGTTCCTCTTATATGTCCCTCCTGGCACTATCTGTTTTGCATAAAAGGGGTATTTTTTGATTAATTTATCAACGTTTGGGCCTTCTATAGGAACAATCTTTGAGTCTACTAACAAAGCTGTGTCCTGGATTACGGCTGCTCCCACGGCAACGGTAAAAAAAGCTGCATCCAGCCGGCCATCCTTAATATAGTCAGATGCCTGTGATGCTGTAAGCTGCTCGGCCTTTGCCAGGTCATCCACGCTAAGCCCCCAGGCCTCAAGGATCTGCTTGGCGTTTTCTGTTGTGCCGGACCCAACTGGACCAATAGCAACCTTTTTACCTTTCAGGTCAGCTACTGATTTGATATTAGAATCTGTACGTGAAACAATCTGTACGTGCTCAGGAAAGAGGGTGCAGACACCTAACAGATTTTTGATAGGTTTATCAAACATGCCTTTCTTGCCATAGTGGGCATAGAAGGCGATATCGTTCTGCAATATGGCGAAATCCGTATCACCCGCTCCAATGAGTTTAGAGTTTGCAACAGATGCTCCGGAGGATTCGGCTGTTACCTTTATTCCTTCATCCTTCAGGTGTTTCCAAGCTATACGTGATATAGCGCCGGCCATGGGAAAATATGCCCCCGTTACCCACCCGGCAGCAATAGATACGTAACGCCGCTTAGCAGCACTTACAGGACCAACTGCAAACACAAGGCCAATAACCGTAACCAAGATTGCATTAAAGATCAGTTTTCTAAGCTTCATAATACTACCTCCTTTATTTAGTAACTGTAAGTTAAAATCCATTTAATTCCTTCTCTTCGAAAAACAACTACAATAATTTTATGACGATAATCACCTCCTTTTGTAAGTTCGAAGCATAAAATGAGTAAAAAACTTTACTGAAACAATAACTTGCATACCATCGGCATCGGTAATCTGTCAAAGTTATTAATGCCAAAAGTAACTTCTCAAAAAGTTCGGGCACTCACAACCGGATTAATGCCCTGATCGAATTACAATAGCTGTATAGCCTTTCCGCTCCCAGCCGGTAGGGGAGTTTCGGCGTGAGCCTTTAATAAAATCTAACCGCACAGGTTGGAACTTTTTGAGATGTTACTATCATAACGGTAAATGTTAAGCCTGAGCATTCCTACCACTTCCCCCTTTTGCAAAGGGGGATTGAGGGGGATTTTTCTAATTCAGCCCGGATTTATTGAGAACTTACCTCAACTATTCAACCACTTAACGAGGTCTGAATTATGACTTTAGGATACGGATTTCAGAAAGGTGAAATCAGGTTGTCTTCCTGGTCAAAAGGCATTGGCAACCACGGAGATATCTGTTCGATGGATGAATTGAGTTCAATTTCAGATGAAAATGCCTCTGATACATACATCCTATCGAGTTTACGGGTGCTCTGGATATTGACCACCCGCATCTTATTTGTTTCTTTGATCCCAACCGTTTGTAAGGCCGCACCTATAGCCTCATTGTCGTTGAGAAAGGTAATAGGAATGGCGGCCTTTTCAGGGGAAAGTCCTGTCAGACAATTGATGATTGTTTTGTCTCTATCAATCTTTTTTGCTAATCGGTCTGTTATAAAATCGGCCAGTCCAACCCCGGTGGCATTCCCATCGGATAGATCCGTCAGGTCCCGTACTAATATCCGCTTGGGATGGGGGTGTATCCAGAAATCGCCAATAAGATCCCTGTGCCGTCCAATCACCTTTGAGTCCATTCCTGTCCCACTTATGTTCTTTCCCATCTCATCCACAATCAATAGATCAATTTGGTCAAATGGTATTTTCGCCATGACTTTTTTGGATAAGGCAAGTAGTCTTTTTTCCTCGTCCAGCATTTGCTCCGGAAGTATGGCTTTAAGTTCAGTAATTCGACCGAGCCCATTTTCCACAATCCCGAGCCCAAAAAGCACAGGACAACGTTCAAGAATCATCAGACCAGCATCGATTATAATCGCTTCCATGCCGTGATCAACTGCGGCCCTGTGATAAACGCTTGCCCCCTGATGTTTCCCCATGCCGATAGCCATCATTTTAAAGAGACCGCTCTCGATATCCCCCTCAAATTTTGTGTGGGTTTTAATGCGGTTGATAACTACAAGGGCATCGGCACCCGCAGCATCCCTGTCTAAATAGACTGGCACGTTCCTGTGAGTAATACCAACTTCTGACACGTCCATGGAAGAAAGTATAGGAACACCCATCTTTTTTTCTGAAATTCCAATGTGGGAGAGCAAGGTTTTTTGCCCTTCTGCTGTTGCCCCACCGTGACTCCCCATGGCCGGAAATATGAAAGGCTTAGCGCCCGCCCCTTTAAGTGCATTCACACAACTTCTTATCACTTCGTCAATCCTATCTATCCCGCGGCTTCCTGCGGTAACAGCAATGGTTTGTCCAGGTCTGATTCTTTTAGCAAGAGATAAGGACGCCATTGTTTTTGCAACTTCTTTGGAGATATCCTCAATTTCTTTTCCATAAAGGCTCATACGCACGAGAGCCATTTTTGGAAAATCAGTTTTGTTCATCATTGCGTTGCCCTCTTAAGTGCTCTAATTCGTAATTTCGATGACGTATTTTTTTATATTGTTTCACCGCCCGCTTCGCTTGAGACGCAAAGGCCGCAGAGTTAAATATTATTCCTTTATCCCGTAACATCTCAATAAGTTGGGGCAAATCCACTGGTGTAGGGTGGCATTTTATATGCCACCGTTATTGGCGGGGTATAAAACCCGTCCCTACAAGAAACAAACCCGAATTTATTGAGAACTTACTTTATCCCACAGGGATGCATGTTTTTGCTTTTCGCCCTTTTATCCCGTTAGTATTAGCGGGGCTCAGCGGAAAGCAAAAAAGAAACAAATCCTCTGCGACCTTTGCGTCTTAGCGGTGATTATAAATTACCCAATTATAATACAATACCGTATTTAAGAATACTTGTACTAAGTTTTAACTGGAGTTATTTCGATTCGGGTACTTTTTTAACTTTGATACGAACATCGTTGTCGAGAAAGGTCTCCTCAAGTACCTCTCCACTGTTATGGGAAATCACTTTCTTGATATTTTCAAGTTTCTCCTTCTCAAGGATAAACTCGAAACTTTCTCCTGGGGGTAAAATCCTGAGACATAGACCTACGTCCAGATAGGCCTTTCAGCAGTCGCCCCTGTAATCCAGCAACTCTTCTAACATTGTAATCACTCATTTATCCTGTCAAATGTTTTACTTCTCTTTAGAAGTGGCCAGCAGGAAATCAAGCATGGCCTGACACAATGGAGAAGCAATTCTTCTTCGATCTCTGATTAAATAGAAGTTTCTAAACATAGAAAGGCCTTTGACTTTAAGCGCCTTAATAATATCGGTTTTCAGTTCTGTATCCAGTGCCCTTAAAGAAAGGACTGAAATACCAAGACCGGCCTTTATGCCTTCTTTGACTGCCGTGGATGTGCCAAAGCGCGCCACTACATTAAGCGAATCAATGGCCTTTGAGCCTGATGTCTTAAGGTAATCCTCCATAATTTTTAAGGTCCCTGACCCCGCCTGCCTTAAAATGAAGGGTTCTTTTGAAAGTTCTTCAATAGAAACTGCCCTCTTTTTTGCGAACCGATGATGGGCAGGAACAGCCAGCACCAATTCATCTTTCCATAATTTATGATGTATGAGATTGCTGTCCGAACGCCTGGACCCAACTATACCCAGCTCAAGATGGCCATTCAGAACACGGCCTTCGATATCATTAGTGTCTGAAATACTTAGCACAACGGATACAAGAGGATGTCCTTCGCGGAAATCTCCTATGATCTTCGGAAGTATGTATTCGCCGGGAATCGTGCTTCCCCCAATATGAATTTCACCCTGTGTAATACCAAGAAAATCTTGTATCTCAAGGCATGCCGTCCTTTTCATCTCCAGCAGGAGAACTGAATGCCCAGCCGATCAAGGAGTTTTGTCCCGACCAGGCTCTCAAGCGTGGCTATCCTCTCGCTGACAGAAGCCTGTGCCAGAAAAACTGCCTCTGCAGCTTTTTTAAAGCTCTCCAGTTCAACAACTTTTCGAAAGATTTCCAGTTGGCGCAGGTCAAAATCAATGGATGGTATTTGATTGGAAACGGATTTTTTCATTTGATAGTTTAGTGTTGTAGGTTGCGGGTTCAGGCCTATGGATTGGTAAAAGGCTTAAGGCTCAAGGCGTAAGGGACAAAAAGATCTTAACTCCGTGGGCCATATGTCTAATGCCTTGTGCCTTCTTACAAATACCGAAACCACATCTTTTCTATGTCTCCAAAATTTGTCTTCACTTTTTCACGGCCCGATAAAATGTCGCCATGGCCCGAAAGCAGGTATTCCACATCAAGCGGGGAGATCTTTTTGATGCTTTCTTTCAGTTCCTGTCCGTTGCCGCCAGGTAAATCCGTTCTCCCGATACCCTGATTAAAGGCCACATCGCCGCTGAAAAGGACTTTTTTGTCAGGCCAGTAAATACAGACAGAGCCTGGTGAATGGCCGGGCGTTTGGATGACCTGGAAGGTCATATTTCCTATCTTCAGCTCTCCCTCCTGAAGCAGGATATCCGGTTCAAAATCTGAAATGCCCAAAGCCTCTCCATAATGTGGGGCAACTTTCCTGATGAAATCCATCTCTACAGAGCTTACGGCGATGAGAGTGGATGTGTTTGCAAATAGTTTTACAGACTCCATGTGGTCGGGATGCCCATGTGTGATAATGACAATGTCAATATCCTGGGGGGAGAGAGAAAGCTCTGAAAGGCCATCCCGAATATGATTGAAGAGGTGGTAATGGCCCGGGTCCACAAGGATTTTTTTGTCTGCGTCTATGAGATAGGAGTTGCAGTTATTTGCCGTTTGGCTGAGCCACATAAATGCATGTAAATTGTCAAATATTTTCATGAAAATGAGGTCCGTTGATTGTCTTTGATTGTCCGTTATGGAATCTGTAAATGAAGGATACTAAAAAGGCACTCAAAGGATGTCAAGGCCTAAGAACCGTAACGCTCTCCAGGCTGCTGGTACCCAATGATTTGTGCAGAATTTTGTTTGTTATTT
>MVDB01000223.1 GCA_002050025.1 Desulfobacteraceae bacterium 4484_190.2 | reverse complement strand
ATTTTTTTGCTTTTGAGCATCAATAATGGGGCGTCGTTTATGACCGGTGATAATGCATGTGTTAAATGGAGCGATGGACTTTGGTATCATGCACAGGTTACTGATATTTCCGAAGGGCATATCAGAGTTCATTATACAGGTTATGACCAATCTAATGATGAATGGGTAAGTGAAGGTTCCGCTCTACCGGTGTTTACTCCCCAGATAAACGATATAGCATGGGTATTCTGGAAAGATGGCTGGACTGGAGCATATTATTTTGAAGGTCGAATTATTGACAAGAACAGCACAGGATACAAAGTGCATTATATTACGGAGGGGAATGACACCTCCCTGGATGAATGGAAAGGGTTATGTGATGTTTTTCCGCTTCCTGAAGCAGGAGATTATCTTTGGGTGAGTCCATTGTCATCTGCCGCTGCGTATGGAATAGTACTCGCGCATACGGATACGGAAACCTGGAATGTCCATTATGGTGGATATTGTAAGGAACAATGGTGTAGCGGTGATGAGTGGTATGCTTATGACGAGGAATTTTCTCCCCCTGATATTATTCCAGCTTCTCCTGACGAGCAGAAAATAATAAAAGAGGAATTTGATGATCATTCCCCGGTAGATCCTCCATCGGGAATTCAATCGTACTCATTTGCTCCCGTGGAATCACCTGATATCCTGAATTTTTATTATGTCAGTACGCCTTCCAAAATCAAGCCTATTGGCCTGGGAAAAGTAGTCAATGGTGGACAAACCATGGATGTTAGTTTTGATATCCCTGATTTCAAGGAAGCGATCAATATTTATTTCGCCGTGTTCCTTGAGAATATCAATGTCAGCGCCTTTTCCGATGCCACCCTTCATTTCTATCTCGTTGCCAGTAATGATAGTGACCTTTCCAACTCATACATATGGACAACCAGTTTTTCAACTAACCAGACAGGCCATTTTACCGGCAAGAAAAATAGCTGCATGTCAACGGATATCATCTCAATGGTTCAGCCAATTATCCATGACATGGAATCCCGGGGAAATCAAAACTGGTATGACCAACTTGAGGCTTATATCGCCCAATACAAAGATGCGGATGGGAATGAAAATCCTCTGGAAGCATTGAATAAAATTGCGCTGGCTGCCTACGGAGAAAACAATGTTTATCCTTTTTGCTGGGCGACTCTCAAAAGGCTTCAATTATCTCCTGGTAACCCCTGGGCGTTGAATGCTGCTGCTGTCTGCATGTTTGAACTTGATAAGAATGAACAAGCCGGTATGCTTTTGGATTGTGCTTATAAATACGATGCAGAGCTTTCTATCACTTACTCAAACGGCGGGGTTTACTACAAGAATAAAGGTGACACGATTAAGGCTCTGGAATCTTTTAATGCCGCTCTTGGCAAAAGTCCTGCAAGTCCTCATCGGGCTTGGGATGCCTATCACTACGCAAAAGCAAAGAGCCAGACGGCCTACCAGAATATTTTTCTCAATAAAATTCCGGAAAACTATTCCACAAAAAATAACGATGGTTCTACCGGTAAAGGGGAAAAACAATTAATTGTATGTTGTAATTGCAACGGGAAAATATACCAAGATTTAGGTGAATGCCTTGATGAATGCTCGGTCAGCCTTGCCTGTTTTACTCATATCTGCAGCCCGAGACTGGAATGCTGCAATGGCAATGGCCCCTTTGGTTTTGAAGGAGGTATCTGCTATCCTCCCACTGGCCTTCAAGTTTGTATTGAAAAAGACAATCAGGGAAACACAACTGTAAAAGTGGGAGGGGATCTCTTTGGTATTATTTCAGGATATATTGGCGCATCCAGTAATTTTAAAAGTAATCACACCCTTTTCATTGAAGGAAGTGCTGCAAGTGGTAAACATACGTTGACCATGCTGACGACAGATCCCAATACAAAAAACTGGTCCAGTCAGCATCGACTGACTATGAGCAAAAAACTTGGAGGTGGAATCTCATTTGCTGCCAATACTCAACCATCCCAATGGTCAAAAAGTATGCTTTGTGAATTGTATACCCAATGACGGCTGGGGTGTTACGTACATAAAGATTCAATTGGCCGGCGAGCTGGACACGATAAATTTACTAACCCATCTTAGCTTTGTCTTTTGGGTGCAGAAGGGGGTAACAACATGCAAAAACTAAAGGTTTCAATATGTGTGTATGCTTGGATTCTACTTTAGGGCTTTCGGAGTCCGATGGCGCTGAAACGCTGTCTTCTGCTTTTTTTCAACAGTACCAGGATTTTTTCAGGATCAGCAATCCATCGGCGAGCCTTTTGATGATGAAAAGGTCAGGTATAGTCGATGAAACCCAGATATTCAGGCAGTACAGTAAAGGAATTCCGGTGTATGGCGGATGGGTTGAGACAGTGATCAATAAGCCATCTTCCGGCCAAAGTCTTTCTCTTACCCATGCTTATGGTAACTATATTCCTGACTTGGACATTGTTTTCCACGAACCTGGTATTTCTTATGCAAAAGCTAAGTCCATAGTAGCTGAAGAATTTGGAGTTGACAACAGTTCCTTCAAAATACTGGTGCCCACAAAACTATGGGTATTTGACCAGGCCCTGCTCGCTCCCAGATGTTCGGATTGCCCGGTTGTGCCTTATGATCCGCATCTTGCCTGGCGGGTTATATTTTCTTCACCCCGGGACCATGGTACCTGGACAGATGCATTCGTGGATACCGCAACTGGAGAGCTTCTCTACTCAAGGCCAAGGAGCTGGAATATTGATATAGACATAGAGAATGCGAACCACGATAACAGCTCCAGTTGCTGGTATACCTCCACTTCCGACGATGCCTGGTTTGATGAAGACGGGGTATGTAAATATGAGTGGTACTGTCCTTTCAGCTCCTGCTGCAGCAATGCCTGTGCAGACGGCTGGAACTGTGCCAGTCCGGATCAGGAAGGCTATGATTGTTACCATTATACGTGGGAAAATTATCATTTTTACCAGGATGTTTTTGGCCGGAATTCCTATGATGGCGGCGGCGAGGAGTTTGAAATGTATGTCCATCTCGGGAAGGAAGGGCAGACTTGCTCATCAGATTGCGGGTTGTTTTCCATTCATCAGTTTGTGGATGGTACCGTAACCCTGGATATCGTCTCTCACGAGGTCGGGCATTCCTTTCACCGCTCAGAGGTTGATTTTACTTACCAGAACGAGAGCGGTGCCATCGCAGAGCACATTGCCGATTCTCTTGGGATGTTTGTTTCTCACTGGTCAACCACCTATACGGATGCCGACTGGCTTGAGGGAGAGGATATTACTCCTGCACAGAGGTGTGGTGCTGTGAGAAACCTTGAAGATCCGACAAAATGCGGCGCTCCAGATCATTATACCGGATATCTAAACGGGACTGGAGATTATGGGCAGGTTCACGATAACAGCAACATCCTGAGCAAGGCCCTCTACCTGATGACCGTCGGGGGCACACATTCTCAGGTGCCGGGCTTAGTCATTTCTGGCATATCAGAGCGCAAAAGCAGGGCTATCTACCACCGGGTGGTGACTGAAAAACTGCCTTCGAATCCACACTTTGCTGATTTCAGAAACTTTGCGGTGGATGCATGCAAAGAAATGACCATTTCGCCGGAAATTGGCGTTATGACCACCTCCAATGATTGCTGCCAGGTGAAAAACGCATTTTATGCCTGCGGGATTGGTATTGGTGACAATGACTGTGATGGTATTGGTAATCCGTGGGATTCTGATCGTGATAATGATGGAATAGTCAACTCCAGTGACAACTGTCCTGGATTACCAAACAGTTCCCAGGTGGATACAGACGGAGATGGTCAGGGCGACCGCTGCGACCCGGACGATGACAACGACAACTTTGTGGACAGCTCTGATAATTGCCCAACTCATTATAATCCTTCTCAGAGCGACATTGATAACGATGGCATAGGTGATCTCTGCGACGATGAAGATACTGACGGAGTTATAGATATCAGAGATAATTGTCCAGGGTTAAGCAACCCCGCTCAATCAGATATTGACAGAGATGGCAAGGGTGATGTTTGTGACGAGGATATGGATGGTGACGGGATAAATAACAGTGCTGACAATTGTCCCAAATACTATAATAATTTTCAGGAAGATGGGGACCATGATGGTGCTGGTGATGTCTGTGATAATTGTCCGAATATTTTCAATAACCAGAGTGATGACCTGGACCATGACGGGATAGGTGATGCCTGTGACAGCAACATAGATGGAGACAGTCTTGATAATGAACATGATGAGTGCCCGGAGGAAGCGGGTATGCCCCCACTTGGTTGTCCTCCGTCAGAAGAATTGTGGAATAAACTCCACGGCCGGTTGCAGAAGGATCCCCTAAGGATTCCCCTTCCTTTTGGCGCGCAATACGGTGGAGACTTTATCCCGACAATAGGGGATTATGTGAAGATGAACTTTGATGTTAATCTTGGATTTCCAGCAGGATTTGAGACTGAACAGCCACTCAACTTGCGCCTCTCGATCGTGGATGAAACTGGCCGTATACTTGCGTCAAAGGAACAGGAATTTTTCTGTCTACAGGATAACACGGGAATAACCAGCCGTGCTTTCCCCCTTTCATTTTCGCCTGTTCCTTCCTATTTCTCGGTGCGTTCCCTGGCCGACAATAACCATCATTCAACCATTGTCAACCAGTATGCCTTACTTTCCGACCATGTTTTTGACTTCAGTAACTATGGTGCTCTACCTGTATATTACCTTTTGATCGGGGCTGATCCGGGAAACGAGAAAAATGCGAAGATATGGTTTGCAACCATGGAAAACTTCGATCGTTGTTCCCGTTTATCAGGACTTTTTTGGTGAGATACCTCTAGATGCCCTGCCATCCGGGCCTTACACTTTATATACCTTGGTGACACCAGCAGGAAGTTTAAATAGCTATTACCTCTGGATAAATATCTTCAATGCTCCTTGAGAAGTGGAATAATAAAGATATGAGTCGAGCATGGTCTTGAAAAAATGGCCGTTGGAATAGTCACCCATGCCCTGGCTGTTGTTGCCGCGGATAGCAAAATAGTATGAGAAGCCATGCGGGACCTGCGCGGAAATGGAAAATAACGTTCCGATGTCAATACTTCCTATGGTTTCTGGTCCCCGGTATGGCCAGGGTGCGTAAAATAGGTAAAAGCTTTCGGAACCATCCATGGGTTCCCATGTAAGGGAGACCTGTTGCCCCTGGATCTGGCAAAATATAATATTAGTCAAATGATATCAAATGGTTAAGTCTTGATTCAGGATCTGCTCAGTAAAAACTTAATATATTTCACCGGCATCCTTCATCCTCAATCAGTGGCCCCAATCCAGAGCCTGTAAGATAGGATTCCGGTACTGGTTTCTGCCCCATTTTGGGCGGGTAGCATAAGATCCGTTTCCCACCATTCATCCTCGGTTCCAGGCATTGTCATCCCATAACAATTGGTCCGTGTATCAGGATCGTTTATATCGTAAAGAAAATAAAAATTCCCATTTCCTTGTTGACCCACTGAAAAAGTACCGCGCAAATTTTGGACATATAACATGCCATCCACTGTGATCGGGCATCCCGGGATTATTGACAGTGTTCCGGTCTTTTTGGCAGAGCCGCCTCCCTCACCGATGATATTATATTTTCCTGGTTCAATTGGGTTGTCACAGTCTACATGAAAAGGCATTCCTATCTCCTCTGTATGGACATTAGAGTATGATATTAAACTCCCTTCGTCTATATGTACGTACAGGGTCCCGTGCAAAATTCCATGTTCAGGACAACCAGTCCAGACAAGGCCGGATTCGGAGATTTCCACCCAGGTCGACCAGAGATAATAAAAGCTGAGTGTACCAGGCGGCGAAGTTGCAAGGAGGTAAAAGGTGTATCTGCCAGCGGGCAAAAGATCTATGGGTATCTCTCCGAGCAGGTATTGGTCAACAGCCCCTGTTACAGCGCTTTTCCAAGGGTTGAAGGCTGTTTCCGCTGGCTTCAGCGACACTCCGTCTGGTTGTAAGATCCATACGGAAGGGGAGATAGCCGGGGCGTAAAGCCCGAAATAGATGTCAACCGGGGCTGAAAAGCCAAAGAGTGAGATATGGAGCCTCAATTGCTGCCCACCGGTGGCCACCGGACCCACGCCAATCGGTTTTGCTGATGAGGCCTGGTCACTCAAAAGAGGTTCAGCTACCGGAGTGTACTGATAGTAATTTTGCCCATCAGGGCAAGGCATTACCTGTGAGAACCCAACGGCTGACCATAATGATAATATTAACAGTGTGAAGGAAAAATATTTAAACATAGAAGCCCCCTCTCTGTGCATGAAAAGGTGATAGGTAATAGGTTTTCAGGTGGCGGCAGCAAAAAAGGCTTTTAACTTCATTGCCCAGGGTTTAGAACACGTCCTACAAACAGGAGGGTACCTGTTTCCATGTCCCGGATTAAAAAGATGAATGGGTGGTCCAGTGTAAGTTCAGTTGGGGCTGAAGGTATCCCGGTAGTAGTCATGATTACAGCGGTAGCGGCGGCGGCTTCTGTCCCCGCCTCATCCACCGATACGAATGCCTTATGGATGACAGCGTCAATAGAGAGGCTACGGGTACCGTTCATGCCTGAGAAGTCTGCAAGTAATGGGTCAAAAGCGTCATTCATGCCCATGGCTTTCAGCATCTTCTTTAACCCCAGGCTGAATTCGTATTCAAATCTGGGCATGGTCAGGTGAAGATATCTCCGGCTGAGGTTGTTGATGATTTCCTCCAACCGGCCAGCGTCAAGAGATGTCTCGAATTCATCAAACCGGTCTGACTCAGGGAGAAATACTACCATTGAGAGTTCCTCTCCATCATACGGTAGCTCCACTGCCTGATACCCATCCCCACGCGCATATTTGAAGTATTCTGTCTGGGACATCATCGGCACGGCAACCTGGACGCCTTCAGCAAGATGGAAAATACCATTCTGCTGAGTGTCCTTTTCATCAAAAGGGTGCAGCCAGGCGGCGTTAAAGTAAATTGCATTGGTAAGAACCAGTCTGGTCAGCGGGGTAATAGAACCTTGGGGAAGGAGATCATTGATCCTATCTTCCGTCTGCTCACTGACCCAGTTATTGATGCACACACGGGAATCTTCCGGTACGTTCCGGAAATCCAGGAGGTTCAGTCCCGCACCATAGTTTTCAGCCATAATATCAAGAAATTCCGGAAGGAATGGATAGCCGGTCTGACCCCAGATGGCATTTATGACATTCAACCTGAATCCATCTCCATTTTGGCCCTCGGCACCCTGACCTCGGCTGGCGAGTTCGAGATCCAAAGCATTAAAAACAGGGTGTAAATGCGCCTGAGTAAGACTGAAATGGAGCGTATCCGCCATCTGGCTCGCGGTCTCATTCCTTGCCCCGGCATACGTCATGGCCAGAGCAAGAGAAATGCTGTAGGGAGAGTAAAAAATGTTTCCAACCCCTCCACGGACCTCCTGGTAGAAATCAAAAGCAAAAGCGCTGTTTCCTGCCGCCAATTCTGTAAGCTTGGCCTCCGGCACATCCGGAGCATTGTCTCGTTGCTGTTCCGACTTGAGTTCCTGAAATTCCCATAGATACTCATCAAATTCCCATTGATACGTGTCGCTGGCAAGCCAGTTGTTTATATCCTTTACATCCTTCCCGGGTTCGCAGAGGACCAGGCACCAGGCATAGGTTCCTGGAGGAATGCCGGTCGAAAAATCAAAGGCAAACAAAGTTGTGGACGTGATATCCACGACTGACCAATCCGGCAATGCGGTGCCAATCACATTGGGTT
>MVDB01000051.1 GCA_002050025.1 Desulfobacteraceae bacterium 4484_190.2 | reverse complement strand
AAATACACTTTCCTTTGTGTTCATAATAACTTGGCCTGCCGGAACAATCTTAATAAATCCAGTCTGTTGACCATATCCGTGAAGATTTCTCCTGTTACAGTGTCGGCTTCCTTACGACCAATCACTTTGACGCGCTCAGCCTCGCCTTCAATAATCTGTGCTGCAAGGATTATCCCATCTTTCACTAACTTAGCCTCATAGCTCATTTTGGCTATCCATGTCCGATCCACAAGATCAAGAATGAAACTGTTAATGACAATTAAAAGTTGCGGTTCTACATGGGATCGTTCTGAAAGGACCTCTATTCCGGCGTTCTCCAGCCTTTTTTTAAACCCTTCCTTTACCATTGCCGGAAGTTGAAAAGGGCCGATCTTAAAGCCCTTTTCATTATACCGGGCCACACTCAAAGAGATATTTCCAATGTAGTTTCCAAATTCCTGTTTCGCTCCTTCATCAAAAAGTTCCTTTGTCTTTCGAGCATCTTCAACAGTCAGAAATACTTTTTTCCCTTTTAGATCGTTCGATGGTGCTGGAAGCTTATACAGGACTTTTAACTCAGGGATCGAAGCGCAGGACACCACGAATACGGCAAGTAAAATACATAGCAAACCCCTTATAACCACTCTTAGAACCATCTGCTTTTTCCGTCTCATTGGCATATCCTCCTGGGATTGAAGATTTTTTATTGAATACTATCTATTTTGCAAAACAATTGAAGTTTAAATAATCAATCGTCAATCGTCAATCGTCAATTACAGTGCCCGATCAGGCTCATATGTCAAGAAAGAATAAAAAAAGCCTCCCTGCCCAATGGGCAGAGAGGCTTTGTGAAACAATCTACCTACTAAATTTTTTCTATCCTTGTCTTAATATACTTGAACAACGGCGTTCCACCCATTTCTTCGGTGATATTGGGCTTCTGGATACCCGGCGGGTTCTGACCACCAAACTGCGGGAATTTGGGGTCACCCTCCAAGCCACGTTTATGGCCAAAACCTCCGCCTGCCCCCAAAATACCCGGCATGATATCCCATGTTGGATGGGCCTTCATCTCAATATCTCCCCACGGTGACTTAAGTCTGACCATATCGTCTTCCTTTATCCCTAAATCATGTGCATCCATCTTATTGATCCACAATGGATTGGTGCTCACCCCCTTCATCAGTGAATAATCATTAAAAGTGGACGAGTGCTCGTGCTGGAAGATGCGAAACATTCCAAAGTGAAATGGGTAGGTGGCGTCGGTTGCGAGGTCAGGGGGACCGTCGTGATAATCGGGAAGCGGATCAACACCTTTCTCCTGGGCCACCGGGTTTAAAAAATTGTATTTTCCGGTCTTGGTATTCCCAGATGAGCCATAACCATCCGGCGGGTTAAGTGAACCCCATTTTTTATATTTATAATACTCAGCCTGATCGGTTAAGACATATCCCTTTTCCTCGAGTTGGGCCAAGGTACACGGTAAACCCGTTAATTGGTTCTCAAATGCCTCTTCAATATTTTTCCACGGGAAATACTTGCCCAGCCCCATCCGTTTGGCGAGCTCAATGGTGATCCAGTACATAGGTTTCGAATTATACAACGGCTCGACCACTTCCGCCCAATAGCTTATCTGGGCTTCATAGAGCCAATCTGGTTTAACCTGGCTCTGTTCCAACCATGTGCTGTCAGGAAGTACCACATCGCACAATAGGGCAGTATTGCACATAAAGGCGTCGATACACACTTTAAACTTCATCTTTTTTATTGCCTCTGTGATAGCCTCATCATTTCCCCAGCTTAGTACCGGGTCTCCAAAGTAGCAAACCATGCCCTCAAGTTTTCCTGACTCAACGTCGTCCAACAAATAGGCAGGGGCCCATCCAGACCACATACGTAGTTTGTCCAACTTGGGCGCTTTGCCCTTGGGCGGCTTTTCCTGGCCCTCACCCCAGGCTGGTTTCAGTTTGCGCTTAAATGGCAGGGACGGTCCACCGGGCGCGTCAAAGGTCCCGCACAGGCCGTTTAGAGCCTGTAGGGCAGCAGTCGCATACATGCCGTTTGGCACCTGGGCAAGGCCGGTCCAGGACATGGCGCCCTTTGCCGTAGCCTTGGCAAACTCCAGGGCGATTCGTTCAATGGTTTCGGCAGGCACACCACTGATCTTGCAAGCCCATGTTGGCGTCTTGGGAACATCATCGTCCTCTCCCATCACCCGTTTCTTAAATTCATCGAACCCGTAAGTCCAGTTAGCCACGAATTCCCTATCGTAAAGACCGTTCTTGATAATCACATGGCACATCGCCAAGGCCACGGCAGCATCCGTAGAAGGCTTGATGGGTATCCACTCTGTTGCCAGCGCAGCTGTTTCAGAACGCCTTGGATCGAACACTACCAGTTTTGCTCCCCGGGCAACTGCTGCCCTCAATTGTGCCGTCTTGCGCTGACCATAAGAGGTTGCCAACTCATTCATACCGAAATGGAGAATATAATCGGCCTCCTGATAATTGATCCATGGTCGTTTATCATTAAGGTTGTGCTCATTGGCCATACGGTTGGCATTATCACACATGGGTCGATGAGTAGTTTTTGGGCACCCCAGATGCTCAAAAAGGGCCTCATGCACCCAGTTGGCAAAATCATTGCCCCTCATATATCCCACCTTGGTTGGATCCAAGGTTTTAAAATCCGCGACCACTTTGTCCAGGGCCTCATCCCACGAAGCCTTGCGAAAACGGCCGTTTTCCTTGATGAGCGGTGACTTGAGCCGGTAAGCTGAGTACACGTGACTCTTGGCTGCCGCACCCTTTGGGCAGAGCCGACCCCCGCCCTTGATATCACCATGTAGACCACCGGTCGACATCAAAACACCATCTTTGACTTTGGCCGTCATACCGCAAAGAGCACCGCAGGCGTAACAGTGGGTCGGTATGGTCTTGGCAGGGACGGGGTCAATTACACCCGGTTTAAGGAGGAACGATTCCCTGGCAAGAGGCAATGCTTTTAGTACCTTCCCGAGTTCTACCAGATCAGTCTTAGGGTCCTGAGGGGCCACATCTTCTGAAGGTAAGGATGCCAGATGGGCCACAAACAAGTAACCTAAGGTTATTTCAGCTAATGCTTGGTAAAAGCCGGATTTATCAGCAGAATGGAGCACGGCACAAAATTCAGTACGCCATGCCATATGCCGTCGGCCAAAATCTCTCCTGGCCTCGGCCGCGGAACGATCACCTGCCTCCTCTCGTCGATTCATTTCAGCAAGAAAATCAAATTCAACAGAAATATGATCCTCCGGCTCAAGATATCCAGGATCCTTATGCAATCCTTGTTTTCTCAGTAACTCCCGCATCTGAAACAGAGTTTCTCCATAGAGAGTGGGCTCCCTGTCGGCGTAAAACGACTCATATGGCAGCACGGGGTTTTCCCCGGCATTGAGAAACAGGTCGGCGTATTCAAACTGAATTTCCTTGAATGTATCCACTCCTGCCCCATCCATAAACTCAAACAGTTTCCTGGCACCATTGGCCAGCTCTTTCGAATAAAATTTTTCGGATACGTCCTTGAGTTCCTTTAAAAACTTTTCTGACTTCATGTCATTATAGAGTTCAAGGCCTATTTCGTCAGCATAAACAGTTGCCAAAAAACGTTGAATTGCAAATTTGGCAGCAGCCAGTTCTTTTTGGTCCATATTCTCCTCCATTCCAGGGTTAATTAATTAAACGTTAAGGCTGCCCTTGATAGTGCTCTTACCTTTTAAAAGGGCACGCTTTAGGCATGCGTCCAGTTCCTCTATCACGATGGGTTTGAACAGGAAAGAACAAGGTGCCCATCGCAAAGCCCGACGGGCTTCGGTAATCTCAGGCGAGTCGCAAAAAATAACCACCTTGAAATTTGGCGATATTTCCCTTAGATGCTTAATCATGTCTACACCTTCAGGTCCTCCAAGTAGAGCAATATCTACCTTGTTTTCATGGGCATAGTCTACGGCTTCGCCGGAATCGTTAAAAGATTTGACATCGTGCCCTAAAGAAGTCACTTCATCCCAATTCATATTTGGATCAGGATCATAGGCTAGTACTTGTGCCATAACATTCCTCCTCAAAAGTTAATTATATTTATAGTTATAAATATTATCCAACATCCTCACTTTGGTGATCAGCAGTACAAAAACATGCATATAATTGAATTTCCCTTTTCTCACACTTGAAACATGCAGATGCAATATCACCCCCTTACTTCCTTCCAGTCAGACGGGAGGTACCAACAGGTATATATTAATCTCCTTGTCTTGAAATCAAAAGACTGCCTCGTCGCTTCACTCCTTGAAATCCTTGAAATGACGGCCAGGACAATTTCTTACGAAACCATCAATAGGGTTTGTATTACACAAAAGAAAAGCAATATCAAGGAAAAAATATTAAGAATTCAAATGCTTATGTCAATACTGACATAATGGTTAGGGTCAAGCCTACGTTTTTACATTGATAGGATGAATTTTTTCATTCGCCCAAAATCAGGATTCGGGGTCTCACAGATTCCTTACAAAGACGCATTAGCCTTCGTTCTTTCCTTTCTGCTTTTCCAACTCTGTCTGTATCATTTGCATAAATGGGCCGTCTTCTTTCCAGAGTTTACAACTGTTGATCAGGTTGGCCAGCCCTGGAAATTCATCCAGTGACTTGGGAATGGGACGACGCTGGCGAGATATCTGAGTCCAATATCCGTGTAAGACGGCAGGGCCCATGGTCACGATGAGATGTGTCAGGTGAGCACAGCCCTGAACCCCTCCCAGGCGCCTGTGAACCTCTTCACTGTAACCGGAAACAATGGACAGCCCCACTATCTTTTTCACTGATTCCAGCGTGGTAGGGCATAGCTCATGTGGAATATCAGGCATTTCCGCCTCAGCATCCAGGATAGTAATGGGCCAGCCGCCAACGAGCAACCGGACGCACATCCAGTGTATCACACCAGTTGGACTGGTCCCGCCGTCCCAATGGTATCCTGGCACGAGCCGCTCATCTCTAAGCCAGCCCTCCACGATCAAGCGCTCGTCCTTTAATGGATAAGTACGGAACTCAAGACGCCGTTCATGCACCGGGGCGCCCTGAATAAGATCTTTAAGTCGAGTCATAGTGTTGCTCCTCCTATTGTTACTTCTCAATAATTTGAGGAGGTGCGACTTGCACGGCACAGGGCATTTACGTTGCAATGCTTTGAAGGCACAGATCATAAAACTACCCACTGAAAGTCAGGTCTGGGCCAGGGGTAAACTCCAAATAAGGAATTTAGGCGTAAGCCTTTTGAACTTACCTCCCATTGGCCTCTTCAACGGTCATTTTAGTGAATGGGGAAATGCAGGTGAAAAATTGAAATTTGGAAAAGCAGAAAGTATAGTTAGTGTCTGAAGGAAAACTAGGAATTTTTTCCAAGATCAAGGAAGGCGAAAATTATAACCACAGGAATACATTGAGTATTTCGAGGATTATAATTTGAGCCTGTCGAAACGAAGCGTAGATCCCGCTCAGCGGGGACGCAGAGATTGGGAAAAATAACAGTTTTCGGTCGGGCACTAGTTAGCTGAATTGGAAGATTATCTGGTGGAGGTGAGCGGGATCGAACCGCTGACCTGTACGTTGCGAACGTACCGCTCTCCCAACTGAGCTACACCCCCACTTTAATGGCTTTTATTAGCTTGAGACCTCTTTGAAGTCGATTCCAAAATCGATCAGATAATATTTTTGTATTATAAACATTCTGATCATTAAATCAAAGATTTTTTGCCTGATCATGTTTATCCCTATAATCCTGTCAATTTTTTTAACTCCTGATTTTACTTATTGTATGATCAAAACCATTTGACAATAGATATACTTATGGTAAAAATAAATTTGTGCCCTCGTAGCTCAGGTGGATAGAGCACCAGATTCCTAATCTGGGTGCCGCATGTTCGAGTCATGCCGGGGGCACCAACAAAATCAATGATTTAACTTATCTTAGTGTAACGTCTCTAAAAGTTAGGGCATTCCGACCGCTTCCCCCTTTTGCAAAGGGGGATTGAGGGGTATTTTCTATCTGAAGGTTGTCTCTGGCGAAATCAATGGTTGCGTCAAGTTCCAGTGCAAACTTGTAATACTGAATGGCCTTATCCCTGTCACCCATATCCCGGTAGTTGGAGGCTATATTGGCATAGTCAATGGCGGAATCTGGATTCAGTTGCAGGACATTTTTAAAGCACTCAATGGCCTTATGGTGGTCCTTGAGCTTGAAATAGCAGAAACCCATGAGGTTATAGACGTCTGTTCTTTCCCTGTCATACTCTTCTGCTTTTTTGAGCGTCTCGATAGCCTCACCATAGCGTTGAAGCTCTTTATAGGAAATCCCCATATAGGAATAAATACTTGGAATATCTTGATCTTTTGGATCAAGGGTCAATGCTTCCTCCAAATAATTCAGGGCCTTGATTGGTTCGTTGATTGAAAGATGGGATGACCCTAAAAAGAATTTGACGTAGTATTTGCCCGGCAGGAGTTTATCCATCTCCTTCAATTCCTTTATTGCCCATACGGGATTCCCGCTTTCGGCAATAAGCTTGGCCGAGAACATCCCAACGGAGCTGCCCGCTGCCAGTTCTCTGAAATGAGCCCCGGGGATGATGGTGTAAAAGGCAGGGATACCCAGTTTGGGATGAGTAATATCAACAAGGATCACTTCCATTCCCATTTTCGAGAGAGCTTCAATACAGTTTTCCACTTCCACCTTGATATTGTCATTAGAAAGGTCCGGCAAGCTGGATATCCCAATCTTTTTGTCGGGATGCATGACGAAATCGGCCTCACCTAAGTCTTTAAACTTGGGAAGACCGCTTGCCACGTAGTTGGCGCTGGTATTAAAATCGCCGGCGAGTTGGGCGACTTCTGTCAAAGCCCGGTTCAGTGCCTTTTGAGGGCTAGGGGTTGTGCCTGCAGTCCAGATAATTTCACTCTTACCTGGAAAGGTGGAAGGATCGTAGGCAAGGACCCCGATAGAGGGGATCCCGGTATTTAGTGAAAAATCCGAGGCATACAGTTTAATACCCTCCTTTTGATACTTCTCAATCAATTCCAGAACAAGAGGGTCAACAGTTGAATTGAAATCAATGGCAGGGGTCTTCAGCCTATTTAAGCTGATGACGGAAGAGACATGTCTTTCCACCACCTCACAGATTCCCTGGAGGATTGCCTCTTCCTGACAGTTGCCGGCCGAGGAGCCATTGAACTCATTGATAGTAAAAAACCAGTCAAAAGGGATGAGCAACTCCTTGTCCTTCGTCAAGTTGTAGCCCCGGGTCCACTTCAAAGGCAGTCTTGAAAAGACCTCCCTGGCACGGTCAAGCTCTGAAGAATCGTCATGAACGGACTGGGCAATATTTTCAAATGGTAATGCGCTATCTTTTATATTTCGATATTCTTCAAGTAAGAAATTCCCGGGATTGCCTTTAAAACTGAAAAAGCTGAATCTTTCTGCCAATTCCATTACTGCACTGGCTTCGGCTTGATGGGGTGTTCCCCCTTTTCCCATTTGCTTTCTGGTCCCGATTATTTTCTCTGCGTCCTGCCCACATATGCTGAAATAGACGGGGATATCAAGGCGGCCCTTATCAATTCTTTCGGTCCTCTCAAGGATATCAAGGTTGATTTTTTTGAGCTTTTCCTTGAAGCGCCGGACCGTTTCCTCTGGCGTAATGAATTTGTCCAGGTCCCTGGTATAGCCTTTGTATGCATCTGCCAATACTACCTTGTAACTCATTCCAATGTCCCTTCCTTTCTCACATCCCCTATTGCTCGATTCATGCTTCCCGATACATAACCTTCCAAGTCAAAGGCAACATGGAGAAAGCCTATTTGCCTGAACTTATCTACAAGACGCTGCCTTAGATTGGTCGCGGTAAATTTTTCTATCTCCGATGACTCTACTTCTATCCTGGCCACAGAACCATGATGTCTTACCCTGAATTGCCTGAAGCCATTATTTGCAAGAAAAGTTTCAGCCTCCTCCACCATGTTCACTTTTTCCTCAGTAATCAAATCCCCATAGGGAACCCTGGTGGCAAGACATGCCATAGCCGGTTTGTCCCATGTGCCAAGGCCCATTTCTTTCGATAGTAAACGTATCTCTTCTTTACCGAGTTGAACATCTACAAGTGGAGCCATAACTTCCATTTCCCCGGCTGCCCTGAATCCCGGGCGGAAATCCTTCAGATCATCCACATTGGCGCCATGGGCCACATGTTTGATATCCTTTTTTCCTGCAATTTCAAAAAGAAACTCGAATAGATTCCGTTTGCAGTGGTAGCATCGTTCGGAAGTATTTGATACAAAATCCGGTATACTAAGTTCATCTAATTGAATAAGCATATGACGAATACCCTTTTCCCGGGCAAAGTCGCAGGCACTTTCGGTTTCCTTGACCGAATGGATAACAGAGCCTGCCGTGACAGCCAGCAGATTCTGTCCCAATGCTTCGTGGGCCATGGCCAGGAGAAAAGTACTGTCAACACCACCTGAAAATGCCACCAGCAGAGAATTCAGTTCCTTCAAATTATGAGCTAATTTTTCCTTTTTAAATTTTGCAGCGTCTTTATCCATTTTATAAAAAATTTACCCCGGGAAAGACCTGTTAAAGGCCCTCACCGGGGTATATTGAGAATAAACAGTTCAGCTTAAAAAGCCAAGTCAGTTTTCCACGCTTTCCATACATTACCCACAAGATCAGGTCCCGGCTTGAGGGTCGGTTTCCCGGGCTGCCAGCCCGAAGGTGCAGCCTCAGCGCCCTTGGTCTCCCTAACGAGTTGAAATGCCTGTATCTGCCGAATCAACTCGCTTACATTGCGGCCTACAGGCGGAGTCAATACCTCAAAGGCCTGTACTACACCATCCGGATCAATGATAAAGCGGCCCCGCATTTCGACACCTGCATTCTCATCGTATACACCATAGACTGAACCGATCTTTCCTGGTCCATCGGATAGCATGGGAAAGGGCACTCCACCATCCACCATTTTTGAAAGCTCGTTGTCCTGCCACATCTTGTGCACAAAATGGCTGTCCACGCTGATCGACAATAATTCCACACCCAGTTCCTGGAGATCTTTATATTTGGAAGCAACTGCTGCCAATTCCGTTGCTCAGACAAAGGTAAAATCTCCGGGATAAAAACAGAGCACTATCCACTTACCAAGATAATCTGAGAGCTTGACCTGTCCGAACTCCCCCTTGTAAAAGGCGGGAGCCTCAAAATCAGGGGCCTTTGTTCCAACTTTAACTGATGACATAACTACCTCCTTTTCGCTTTTTGATTCATCTCCATGGATTTGTTCCTTCTCCGGCTCACCAACAGTCGCTCCTGTCGGCTTGCCGCAACCAACCTTCAGCTCTTTCATTTTTTCACCTCCTCTGTTGAACTTTGAAAAATATTGCCTCACCTAACCAGGATAAGCCGGAATTGACTATTGAATACTGTCGTCTCCGTCATTTTTACGATAGTTTTTTATAATGGAAAAAACTCCTTAAATATTCAATAATTTGAAGACAGTGCAAATAGCCCAATATAAAAATTTAACACAAAATGCACAAAAACAATTCCCAAGCTACTACTAAAAGGTGATCACCTCAAAACCTTCTTCCCTATAGCGGGCAATTCCTGGATGACCTTTCATATCACCGAGGAGTCTCACGCCTTCGGCCTTCACAGCATCCAGAGTGCCCATTTTATGTGAACATGCCTGGCAGGCCCCATCTATAAGATCAAGCTCCCTGGCCTTCCGATAAAGCTCATACATAGAATTGCCTTCTTTTGCCAGTTCCGGGATAAGCTTAGTGGCAGAGCCCTCAATGACGATTTTGACGTCATACCCCTTTTCCTTCATATCCAGGGCATTCAAGAGTACGTGGATAAAACACATAAAATCCCCATTAAAGGCAAACAGCGCTATTTTTTTCATTTATTTCTCCTTATCTGGCTATTTCTCGGGCAGTGCTTTAGCGATCTTTTTGCCAAGCTCGTAGCAGGCATCTATACCCTTATCATCGGGCACATAATTGATTCTGACACCGGGATCGATAATATCAAATTTCATCTGTTCAAATTCGCTGTTTATCAGTTTAACAGCCTCTCCGCTCCAGCCATATGAACCGAAGGCGGCCGCCACCTTATTCAGAGGCTTTAACCCCTTCATATATGTCAAAAAATCGCTCACTGTGGGAAAGAGCCCATTGTTTATGGTAGGTGACCCCATAACAATTGCCCCTGCATCGACTACTTCGGTTATGATATCACTTCGGTGGCAGTTCCGCAGGTTCATGGGGCGGGCATCCACTCCTTCCTCGGCAAGGGAGGCCACAATGGTCTCGGCCATTTTCTCCGTGCTGTGCCACATTGTATCAAAGATGACAACTGCTTTTCTCCTGGGCTTCTGCAGGCTCCATTCCACATAGCTGTTGATGATTTTTTCAGGATCTTTTCTCCAGATAATCCCGTGATCAGGACAGATCATATCAATGGCCAGACCCATCTCTTTCACTTTATCCACCAGTTTGAGTATCAAGGGGGCGTAAAGGAGCAGGATGTTGGCAAAGTACTTCTTTGCATGGGGCATAATCGCCTCTCCAACTTCGTCATCAAACCTTTCAACTCCTGCATAGTGCTGCCCAAAACCATCACTGGAAAAAAGGATCTTATCCTCATTTACATAGGTAAACATGTTATCCGGCCAATGGAGCATCCTGGTTTCCATGAAAGTGAGGGTTCGTTTTCCCAGGCTCAATTCTCCTCCATTTTCCACCGGCTGATAATTCCATTTCTGTCGAAAATGCTTTGAGAGGTTTTTTTGCCCCATCTTGGAGCAATATATTGGTTTGTCCTCACCAATCCTGTGCATAACCCTGGGCAGTCCCCCTGTATGATCCATTTCGGTGTGGTTGCTGATCACATAGTCAATCTTTTTTGGATCCACTAACTGACTGATGCTCGCAATCAGTTCATCTGCAAATTCCTTTTTTACTGTGTCAATAAGCGCAATCTTTTCATCCATAATCAGGAATGAGTTATAGGTGCTTCCCTGATAAGTGGAATACCCATGAAAATCCCTGATGTTCCAATCAATTACGCCCAGCCAGTAAATATCCTTTGAAATTTCAACTGGTTTCATTTTTTTATTTTCCTCCTTAATAGTTCTTCGAAATTCAATATTCAGACCTCGTTATTTGATCTAAAAACTAGGTCCGTTTTTTGGACACCATCCTCATCATAATGGTTATATGGAGCCAAATTGAGGAATTGTGAATTTAGGGATTGAGGGATTAAGATAAGGAAAAGATTCATATTTCAATTCCTAAATTCCTGAATTCCTAAATACCTAAATTCTACGAGTGTCCAATTTTCATGCAAACGATATGGATGCCAATAATAACAACCACTTAGCCACTCAACCATTCAATCACTTAACGAAATCTTAATATTTGATTATCTTGATTTAAAGCTTGATTTAAAGCTTTTTACACCTCTATGTAAAGAAAAAACATAAGGAGGCACTACCGCCCTATTTTTTCCAAGGCCTCTTTTGCTAAGACCTTAACCTGGTAGATATCAATCTTGCGGTCCCTGTAAATTGCAATTCTATCACCATCGTTTGCAAGACGTTCCATTTGTGAACGGGCATCTCTTGCGCCCAGCAGCCCAAGGGCCCATGCAGCCAGCCCCCTGAGCGTGGCATCCCGGGCTTCCAGGAAGCTCAGCAGATGTGGAACAGCATCCCGAATCAGCTTCGGTCTTACCTGTGCCACCCGGCAAATACCCCAAAGTAAGCCTTCCTGCAAGGGTTCGTGCTCAAGGAAGTTACCATCCTCTCTAATGTAGGATATCAGCACCAGGGCATACTCCCTGGCAAGTTCTTCATGACAGGCTACAATCTCTCCTATTGCCTCAGGACACCCCCAGCCAATACCCCCCGACTCATCATTCAACTGCCACATCAGCCTCCGCATAATCACACGGGCCGACTCCATGTCTTGATCTGCAAGATTTGACACAACCGCCCCAAAGGCAGTTACCGTGGCCCATTTTATTTTGGGATCGGTACTGAGAAGAAAAGAAAATAGAGGGTTAATCACCTTTCGAGCAGGCAATTTACACAGGGTGTCCAGGTCCTGCTCAAAGTTATTTGACGAAACAAGTTCCAGGACCTTCTTCTTAAACTTTCTGCTGCTTATCTTACCCGTTTGCATATCCCCTCCACAACAGATAGTGTGCCGGATCGTATATTAAGTTGTAAAATTCCCTGCGATCCGCTATATACTCCTACCATGAAAATATTTTTTCTATTCCTCTTCTGGAGCCTCTGGTACGTAAATTTTTCCGCTCGTACAATCATTTCTCCTCTTCTACCCATTATCGAAGACGAATTCGCGATCAGCCATGCCGTGGCTGGCAGCATTTTTTCCTTCTTATCCATAGGCTATACAATTAGCCTGCTCCTGTCAGGGGTGCTATCCCCCCGCATTGGCTACAAACGTTCCATTGCCCTGGGTTTATTGATTTTGATGACGTCATTGTTTTGTCTAAGATACTCTACAACTTACGCTTCTCTTGCTGTTGCCTCTTTTTTTATCGGGCTCGGAGCAGGCATATATTTGCCCAGCGCCATTCCCCTGATAACAGCAGTTTTCGGACGTGAGCACTGGGGAAAGGCCATTGCCTTCCATGAGACGGCCGCTTCCTTCAGCGTTTTCTCCATTCCACTGCTGACAGCCATTGCCCTGCACTTTCTCAACTGGAGGACTATCTTTTTTATTATAAGTGCATCCTGCCTGATTGTTTTTACTTTTTTCTGCATCTTTTCTCCAGATCCCAGCCCTCAGAAGGGGAAAAAAGTCCGGTTTTCAAGTGTGTTGCGTCGCAGGGATTTCTGGATCATGGCAATCCTCTGGGTTTTCGCCGCCTCCTGTGCCCTTGGCCTCTACAACGTAATTCCCTTATTTCTCGTCAAAGAGAACGGGATGAGCCTGGAAACGGCAAATACTATTTTTGGTTTTTCCCGCATCGGGGGCTTTTTTGTTGCTATAGCTGCTGGTTTTTTTGTTGATAGGTATGGGGCCAAAAAAATCCTGTTCCTTGTGATATTGTTTACAGGGCTATCAACTATGAGTCTGGCCTTAGCTCACACCATACCCTTTCTTGTGATTATGCTTTTCGTTCAGGCGACCATTTATCCCGCGTTTTTCCCAGTTGCCCTGGTAACCATCTCCAGGCTCACGGATTTCAATGAACGAAGTATCTTCACCGGTACAACCTTAGCCATTGGGGTAATCTTTGGAATTGGGCTTACTCCCGTCATCCTGGGAACGGTGGCTGACGTATGGAATTTTAAGGTTGGTATTTTTTCTCTCGGAGCGCTTACAACAGTTTCCTGCATTTCCCTGAAAGGCATTAAGGGTATTTAGTGCCTGAACGAAAACCCCGTTCAGGCACGATTTTGGATTTTGGATTGCGAAGTTTGGCCTGCCCTGGTGCAACATATTAGCTTCGAACCTGGCGACCCGATATTTAGGTCATCGAATGATCCGTTTTGGATGCCCCGGATAATCAGGTCTGGGCCAGGGATTCAAAAAAGTAAGAAATCTCAATGCGCCAAAAATTTCCGAGCAAAACTAAAGAACCACGTTTCGAGGTTTTCTTTCAGATACTATTTAGAACCTACAATCCAGTTTATCACTCGTAACATCTCAAAAAGTTCGTGCGGTATTGGAAAAATCCCCCTCAATTCCCCTTTACAAAAGGGGGAAGTAGTAGGAATGCCTTGGTTTATTGAGAAATTACTTAAAATGCGGTTAACTAGTGTCTGAATGAAAACTAGGAATTTTTTCCAAGATCAAGGAAGGCAAAAATTATAACCACCCCGCTTAAATACAGTGGGACAGGCATCCATACATTTAAGTATTTCGAGGATTATAATTTGAGTCTGACGTCCCGATAGTAGAGTAGCGGGAGGGAAAATAACAGTTTTCGGCCGGGCACTAACTATAAAACAAATACAGGCGATGACTCCTTATGACTGCTTCTTATGGCAACCTGCGCATTTTTGGTATGCACCGGCCTTTTTACCCTCTTTGGCTAAGGCCTTATGGCATCCTTTACAGTTGTAGTGAAAGGCTTTTTGGAGTTTTATTTCGGTAATCTCTTTTTTTATCGGATCGTGGCATTCCCGGCATTTCTTTGTCTCAGCCCAGGGAGCCCACACATTTTCTTTGTCTTTGTATTCGTGGTGGCATTCCCAGCACAGTACCCTGTATTCCTGCGCATGCTTCTTGTGGCTAAATTCAACGGGCCCTTTCCTGTCCTTTTTATATCCCTCATTATCAAGGATAATGACATCCAGTTCCATCGCGCCGCTGCCCTTTCCAACCTGAGTAGCGTCATTCTCAGCCGCCTTCTGCGCCTCAACTTCAACCCCGACGGACATTCCAGCAACGGACAGCACTGTTATCAACAAAACGCCAAGAAAAGCAATCCATTTTCGACCCATCTGTAATTCCCCTTTCGCTATTTCAAGATAAAAGCCCCATATCAGCCCTGACGCTACGAACCTTCATCGGCCAAAATCTCTGCCAAGGCGGGACTCGAGCCAGAGCATACCATCTGCGGCCGTGCTTGCCTCGGCTAAGGCTTTTAAATCAGGCGGTTTCATTAGCTAACGCTCTTGATTTACTTTCTATAGAGTTTTCTTGTGTTGTTGTCAATATCCTTTTGGCGAACCGCCACTGGTGCAGAAGTTGATCTCATTCTTGGAGATATTGAGAAGATGGCAGAACGATAAAAATGACAGGTTGTTTCGTGAGGATATCAGGGACATTCAGCAGATCAGGGATATGGCAGGAATGCAACTCCTCAGCGATATGCTCCCTGACGGGGTCGCATCACTCTTGTCTGTGAATGCCCTCAGGGAAGACCTTGAGGTAAGCCACAGGGCGGTGACAAACTGGCTCAATATCCTTGAGGCCTTTTATTACTGTTTCAGGATTTATCCTTTTGTGGGAAAGGATTACCGGTCCCTGAAAAAGGGACCAAAACTCTATCTTATGGACTGGTCGGAAATCAGGGATGAAGCCAAACGATTTGAAAACCTGATGGCCTCCCATCTATTGAAATTAGTGCATTTCCTTTATGACTACGAGGGATACAGAGCGAACCTAAATTTTTTGAGGAATGTGGACAAAAAAGAGGTGGACTTTTTGGTAACCACCGATCAAAAGCCGTGGTTCGCTGTTGAAGTTCTCACCCCATCTTCATTATTACAAAGAAAAACTCAGCATTCCATATTGTTACCAAGTGGTCAAAAAACCGGGTGTGGACCGGCTCGTGAAAGGGATTCGTGTTGTTTCTGCGGATAAGTTCCTTTGCGGTCTGATATAGGTCCGGCCACAGCTTAGTATTTTCTTGACAACCTGCCTAATTGATTGCTATATTTCTATTATGAACAGGCATAGAGCGAAATTGCAGAATCCGTTGCGGCTGGGGTGGAGGTCACTCCTGTAAATGATATTTTCGGGAAAGGTTCCTTGATGCCTAAAAAAGGATTACGCGCATGGAAACGCAAAAAATTGAAGAAATAAAAAAGGTTATTATGT
>MVDB01000222.1 GCA_002050025.1 Desulfobacteraceae bacterium 4484_190.2 | reverse complement strand
GTTATGAAAATAATCTTGGCGTTGGGGTTTATTTCCAGGATTTTTTTACATACGTCAACCCCTTCCATATCAGGCAGTTTTTGATCCAGCAAAACCAGAGAGGGTTGCTCACGTTCAAAACTTGCTATCCCATCTTTGCCATTAGATGCAGTCCGGACACTAAATCCTTTATTAATAAGGAAGTCAGAGAGAGAAGCATTAACAAAATCATCATCATCAATAATTATTATTTTTATAACTTTTTTCATAACGACTCAGACCATAATTCTATGTATGAGGCAGAACTCATGCCCTGGAACAACCCATTTATCCTTCTCGCCGCGGAAGGATAGAATTTCATCCTTATAACTATATCGTATTATTAATGAAAACCACAAAAAAAGAAATGTTTTTTTCAAAAACTATAATTTTTCTTGAAAAAATATAAATAATAACCATTTTTATGTCAAGCATTCGATACGAATTTCTAACGAAGCTCTGCCTCAAACCGACAAATTTATGTTCATTTATCAAATGTATTGCTTGCCCGTCCCGTGCCCGGTACGGGCCGGGGAGGCGAAGCGATACTGGATGCTCGATGCTCGCTGCAACAAGTCTCCAGTCCCGCCGTGGCGGGAGCCGTGGCGGGATTAAGTGCTTTTAATTGTTCCTATTTATAAAATTTCGGATCAGAATTCACGATCTTGCTCTATTATAGACGCCTACATAACCGGTTGACGGAAAACAGGGAATGTGCAAAAGTATATAGCAAATGCCTTTAGATCTTTTTCATTTGATGAAACAGGCTTTGAGCGAGGCGGAAAAAGGCTCTTCCATGGGGGAGGTGCCAGTAGGCGCTGTTCTGGCAAGCCCGGAGGGTCGAATTGTGGCTAAGGCTTACAACCAGCCTATTGCCCTTGGAGATCCCACGGCTCACGCTGAAATCCTGGCAATCAGGAAAGCGGGTTTATTTTTCCGGAACTACCGCCTGAACAACACTACACTGGTGGTGACACTTGAGCCGTGCCTTATGTGTATGGGTGCGGCCATCAATGCAAGGATAGCCCGATTGGTATTCGGCACCGTTGATCCGAAAGCTGGTGCAGCAGTTTCCCTGTACAATCTTGCTGAGGATAAACGCCTCAACCACAGGATCGAAGTCGTTTCTGGAATCATGGAAGGGGAATGTCGATCGCTGATCCAGAACTTTTTTCGGATACGTCGGCGTAAACCACTACCCCAGGTAATGGTACCATAATAAGGTTCTACCAGTTGAGCTCCTGAAGTAAAAACTATGCCTGGAAAAATCAAATTTGGATTGCTATATTATCAAAATAACCCGGAGAGGTACCGAAGTGGTCGTAACGGGATCGACTCGAAATCGATTTGTCCCGTGAATAGCGGGGCACGTGGGTTCGAATCCCACCCTCTCCGCCAGAAAATGAGATTATGTAACATCTCAATAAGTACGGGCATTCCGACTGCATCCCCCTTTTGCAAAGGGGGATTGAGGGGGATTTTCTAATACAGCCCTGATTATTGAGAACTTACGAGATTATACCCTAACTTTTTGAAATGTTACGTCTAAATGTATTTACGGAGAGATGTCCGAGCTGGCCGAAGGAGCGCGACTGGAAATCGCGTGTTTTTTTTGGACATTATAACATGCCATATGAAGTCTTAGCCAGAAAATGGCGTCCACAGGTATTTGAAGACGTCATTGGACAGGAGCACGTTACACAGACACTGACCAACGCCATAAAGACTGGCAGGCTTGCACATGCCTATCTCTTCAGCGGAGCCAGGGGTGTCGGCAAAACCTCTGTTGCTCGAATCCTTGCTAAAGCCATCAATTGCGAACAGGGCGAGCCCGGGATACCATGTAATCAATGCCAGTCGTGCGTGGAAATCATAGATGGGTCGTCCGTTGACGTCCAGGAAATCGATGGGGCATCCAACCGGGGTATTGACGAGATCAGAGATCTGAGGGAAAATGCGAGATATATGCCTTCTTCGAGCAAGTATCGCATATATATCATTGATGAAGTGCACATGTTGACTCTCCCAGCCTTTAATGCCCTCCTCAAGACGCTTGAAGAGCCTCCAGCCCATGTGAAGTTTATTTTTGCGACCACCGAATACCATAAGGTTCCAATGACTATCCTCTCTCGATGTCAAAGATTCGATTTTAAAAGGATACCTGTGCCCCAGTTAATCAGCCAACTGGAGAAAATAGGAGCGAAGGAAGGTATCGAGATTAGCAAATCAGGGTTGGCGCTTATTGCAAAAGAGGCAGAAGGGAGTATGCGAGATGCTGAGAGCCTGCTTGACCAGGTGGTTTCGTTTACCGGCCAAAAAGTGGAGGACAGGCATGTCACAGAGATCCTGGGAATTATTGACAGGGATATTATGATGGGGGCGACTCGCGCGATTATTGAAGGCTCCCCTAAAGAATGCCTTGAGATCGTTGACCGGATTTACAACTACGGTTATGATATCAAGGAGTTTTATAGGGCCCTTATGGGCCAATTCAGAAATCTCCTGATCAGCCTTATCGTACCTCAAAATAGCATGCTCGATCTGAGCGAAAGCGAGCAAGAGGAAGCCTCGCGGCTGGCTGAAAGGGCCGGATCGGAAAAGATCCAGGCCCTGATGAATCTTCTCATTAACCGTGAAGAAGATTTGAGGTTTACTTCCCACCCCCGTTTGATCCTGGAAGCCACCATGATCAAGTTGTGCCACCTGGGGGATTTCCTATCTTTTGGAGATCTTTTAGACAAAATCGAATCTCTCGAAAAAAGGCTGCTGGGGACCATGGCCAGCGATGAATCGCCTGAGATAAACCGCCTGTCAGATACCAGCGCCCAGTGGGTTTCGGAGAGGCAGCGAGAAGATCATTTGCACTCGAAGGATGTGAATGAGAATGCCCTAACATGGGATGATTTTTTGACGTACCTCTCATCAAAGAGCAAGGTCATGTTCAACATTCTCAAGGATTGGCATTTCCAAAAACTGAACGAGAAAACCCTGGAAATTGCCAAAGGCAGCCAGTCTTTTTCTTCAAACTATTTTGAGGACACTGATAAATATAATGAGCTATCCAATTATTGCCGCGATTTCTTTAAACGGAATATCAAGGTGAGGATAGTTGGTAACAGCAAGGTCCTTTCCAAAACAAAACCGTCGGCCAGCGCAGAACAACGAAGGCCGGAAGCCAAAATCCGTTCGGATCTTCCTTCGCCTGTTCAGGACATCCTTCATATGTTTCAGGGGGAGATCATTGGAGGGTCAACTGCCAAAAAGGCAGCACATGATAATCCGGACATACTTAATAAAAAACAGGAGGTAACAGAATGAAAGGTATGCCCAATATGGGCCAACTCATGAAACAGGCTCAACAAATTCAGACTAAGATGGCCAAGCTCCAGGAAGACCTGGGTGATAGAACCGTAGAGGCTTCTTCCGGGGGAGGCATGGTCATAGTGGTCGCAAATGGAAGGCAGGAGGTCCTTTCCATAAACATAGAGCGGGAAGTCATAGACCCTGATGATGCGGAAATGCTTCAAGACCTCATTATGGCGGCAGTTAATGATGCATTGACCAGGGCCAAAGACATGGTGAACGAAGAAATGGGGAAATTGACAAAAGGAATGAATATCCCCGGCATGCCTGGCCTTATGTAAAAGTCCCACGGCACTGCTATATAGATCTGAACGGCACTGCTATATAGATCTGAAAGTAATAATTGCAATTGCTGGGGGCTTATCTAGTGCCCGACCGAAAACTGTTATTTTTCCCAATCTCTTCGTCAGGCTCAAGTTATAATCCTCGAAATACTTACTGTATTCGGAAAAGTGCCTAAAACGAACTAAAGTTCGAAGTGCCTATTTATCCCGCTTGCAGCGGGGAAGTTGTAGACAGAATTTCACAGATAAGAAACTCAATCTCCAAATCTCTCAATCTTTTAATTCTTAAGCAGGATACGCCATAACCAAACAGGTTGTAAAAAGTTGAATAACCGTTCATTCTGTTGAGGGCATTTACTGCAAAGGCTTTCCCGGCTATACAACAATTTTTTTGCGTAATTTGAATACAAATATATTTAAAGGTACTAAATAGTTAATAGTCAGTTGTCAATTGTCCAAAACATAGGAGTATGTACCTGAATTAGCATGTTTCCTTTTTCCATTTGACTGGTTAAAAATTATGGGAATTTACCCAACATCTCTCGAAAATTTAATTGAGCAATTCACCAGACTTCCCGGAATTGGGCAGAAATCTGCCACACGAATGGCGCTGTTTGTATTGAGGAGCAACAAGGAGCTGGCTGAAGGTATGGCCAAAAGTCTGATAGAGGTGAAAGAAAAAATCAGGTTTTGTTCCATATGCTTTAACTTGACCGATGATGAATGCTGCTCTATCTGCCAGGACGAAAGTCGAGCAGATGGTACCATATGCGTTGTGGAAGGCCCCGGGGATCAACTAGCCCTGGAAGAATCCGGGACCTTTAAAGGCAGATACCATGTCCTTCATGGTGTCCTTTCCCCTTTGGATGGTATTGGTCCGGAAGATTTGAAGGTTGGGGCCCTTCTCAGTCGGATCGACCGTGAAGGAATCCGGGAGGTAATTCTGGCCACTAATCCCACCACCGAAGGTGAAACGACCGCCTCGTTTTTGGCCAACCTTTTGGCCCAAAAAAACAGCGACTTGAAAATAACGCGAATTGCCCTCGGTGTTCCCATGGGGGGGGATTTAAAATATATGGACCGTATGACCCTTGAGCACGCCTTGAAAAGCCGGATACCGGTCTGATTATGATATCCAAAGCCGTTCTCAGTGAAATATCGGATATTGTTGGCCTGGAACACCTGATTACGGCTGAAAAAACCTTGGCCGATTACGCCACCGATGCCACCAAGTTGGAGTTCATGCCAGATGCGGTGGCCTTTCCTGGAAACAACCAGCAAGTCTCCCAGATTTTTCAGATAGCAACTGAAAAAGGTTTTCCTGTTGTCCCCAGGGGAGCGGGAAGTGGCATGAGCGGTGGGTCCCTGCCCGTAAAAGGTGGCCTTGTTGTAGGAATGAACCGGTTTGACCATATCCTCACCATTGATGAGGACAATCTGATCTGCAAAGTGGAGCCGGGTGTTATTACGGGCCATCTTCAGGAGGCAGTTGAAAAAGTTGGTCTCTTTTACCCACCAGATCCAGCCAGTTTAAACATCTCCACCCTCGGGGGTAATGTGGCTGAGTGTGCAGGCGGACTAAGGGCTGTAAAGTACGGCGTGACAAGAGATTATGTTTTGGGGTTGACAGTTGTGCTTCCCACGGGGCAGATCATTAAGACCGGTGTGGAGACCATGAAAGGCGTGGCAGGCTATGACTTGACCCGGCTTATCATTGGATCTGAGGGGACCCTTGCGGTCATTACTGCCATCACCCTTCGCCTGATCCCAAAACCTTCGGCCCGAAAGACCATGATTGCTTTTTTTCAGGACGTTTCCTCGGCCGTTAGGACCGTCTCTAACATCATCCGAAACAAGATCATCCCAACCATCCTTGAATTTATGGACAAGCTCTGTCTGGAATGTGTAAGAGAGGAGATGCATCTTTCTTTTCCTGCTCAAGCCGGAGCCATGCTCCTGATTGAGGTAGATGGTGATGATATGCTTGTGGAGCTGGAGGCGGAAAGGGTTCGGGAAGTGTGCGACCGTGGAGGGGCTCTCAAGTTTGAAGCTGCGACAGATAAGGAAGAGGCCGAAAGGTTATGGGATGCGAGGAGAAACATCTCACCTTCACTCTATAGATTAAGACCTCACAAAATCAGTGAAGATATTGTTGTCCCCAGAAGCCGGATGGCTGAACTGGTCGGTTACCTGGCCGAAATGAGCCAACAGTTTGGCCTTCCTGTCCCGGCATTCGGTCACGCGGGCGACGGGAATATCCATGTAAATGTAATGCTTGATAAGAACAATGCCGGAGAGCTGGAAAATGCCCATGTGCTGGTCAAGGCATTGTTTGGGAAAGTCATTCAGATGGGAGGAACTATTACAGGAGAACACGGCATTGGCATTACTAAGGCTCCATATCTTGAAATGGAAATCCCCCGGGCCGGACTGGAACTTATGTCCAGGATAAAGCAGGCCTTTGACCCCGTAGGAATTTTGAATCCGGGTAAGATATTTAGTGTAAGAAATGAAAATGAATAGTAAAAACCGATCCTTTCCCGACTATATTGTTTTGGGTGTTAAGGGCTTTTGCATGGGCGCATCTGATGTGGTCCCAGGTGTTTCCGGCGGAACCATGGCCTTTATCCTTGGTATTTACGAAGAATTGATTGATGCCATAAAATCCTTTGACCTGAAGAGTCTTCAATTCCTCGTGACCTTGAAATTCCGGTCTCTGCTTGATCGCATTTCATGGCAGTTTCTCCTAACAGTGGGTATTGGTATTTTTACGGCAATCTTCACCCTGTCTAAGCTCCTAAGCTGGCTCCTTCAAAACAGGCCTGTTTTTATATGGTCGTTTTTTCTGGGGCTGATTCTTGCCTCTATGCTGAGTGTCAGCCGACGCGTTGAAACGTGGAGAATTTTAACATGGTTATGTTTGGTGGGTGGCACCTTGGGCTCCTATTTTCTGGTGGGTCTGGTGCCGGTCTCCACCCCCAATGACTATTGGTTTCTTTTTCTTTGTGGGGCTGTTGCTATTTGTGCCATGATTCTCCCGGGAATATCCGGTTCCTATATCCTGGTCCTTTTGGGCAAGTATCAGTATGTGCTTGATGCTGTCAACCACAGGGATTTTCTTGTCCTTGGTTTGTCAACCACAGGGATTTTCTTGTCCTTGGTTTGGTGGCCGCAGGCGCCTGCGTTGGTATTATCGCATTTTCCCGCATATTAGGGTGGCTGTTAAAAAATTACCATGACTTGATGGTGGCCACACTGATCGGACTGATGATCGGCTCGTTGCGCAAGGTATGGCCCTGGAAGGAAACACTGGCGAGTGTGGTAGATCCACACGGCCAGATGGTACCCCTTGTCCAGTCAAATATCCTGCCCGGACAATGGAACGGCGAGGTTTTGGCTGCCCTCTCTTTAATAGTGGCCGGCCTTCTCGCGGTACTTTTATTGGACTGGCTGGGGAACCGAATGAAATGAGGTCAATTGGACGCCTTGATATTTCCCAGGCCCAGGAGCTTAAAGAGCACCATCACCGTTGTATCTCTTTCGTCTGTTTCTGCGCCAAGCTCTACACCCCAACACTGGCTGTCGTATCCCAGCCAGTAACCGGTAGAAATGTTTTTGTCGAGAAGTATGTCCCTTTCTATTGAAGCGCCTACAGAAAATCCGTAAGCCAGGTTTAGAGCGCACTCAGCGCTTACAGTCTCCTGGATGTCTCTCTCGAATACATAATCTATCTCGAACGTGTCTTTTCTCCCTCCTGACCGTTTAAAGAACAGGTCAAGGGAGACACCTGCCTTGGTTATTTCCTTGTCATAATAATCCCAGTTCACCTGACCAAGCAAGTCTATGTTGCCAAGGGGTTGCACTCTCATTGTGGCATTCAGGGGTTCGAAGGGCCTCCTTTTTTCCCCGGGCTCCGTATGGCGTCTTTCCTCGTCAATGTCATAGGCCTGAGTAAGCTTTAAGGTGGCCCACTGGTGGTAACTCACTCCCCCCTTTTTATTCTCAAGGCGGGCGTTTAAATAATTTTCAAAGGAAAAGGTGATCTTGTTTTCCCTGCTATCGGCGTCGATAGGTTCGAACCAGGGGCTCTCAACATCTTCGTCTTGAGGAACCAGGTAGGTGTAACTGAGCACAGGGCGCATTCGGTGCTTCAGTCTTTTGG
>MVDB01000050.1 GCA_002050025.1 Desulfobacteraceae bacterium 4484_190.2 | reverse complement strand
GCCACAGACAGTGAGGGAACTTTTCCTTTTGCAACCAATTGTTCAATTTGTAGCTCGGTAGCATCGAATAGATTCTTTCCATTATATGCAAACGCTTTTGGCTGCCCCAAGCAAAATATTAATAATATGCATAGCATATTGGCAAGAATCAGTTTCTTTACCAAAGACCTATACATGCAAACACACCTCCCTAAAGATGATCCCCGCTTTGGATATATTGAGAGTATTCCATAAAAACTGAGTTTGTCAAAACCTGTTCTGGCAAATATCTGACATAATTCACATTATCAATATGCTACGATACGTGTTACATACATGCAACTGGGATGAAGGTATCCAGATGAACCTGAGTTTTTTAGCCTATCCCAATATATGGTATTTCCCAACTCCTGTCCAATCCAATTCGTAGATCAATGTTCTTTGCCAAATCATATGTGCGGATTATATCCAGGATGGTAAAAGCAACAAATACCAAAGGGAAGAAAAAAGGGGTTCTAAATCAAGGCTCTTATAGCAGAACATAAAAAATCAGAATATATAAGAGACCCTGCAAAACGGGGCAGGCAACATGAGAGGATTTTGATTACAATTAGCAACAACCGCCTTTTGTTCCACAACCAGCCTGTTCTTCAGCGCTGCAAGCACAGTTACAACCGGAGGACAAACCGGACAGCTCTTCGGCAGTCGGTTCCCTTACTTCAACTATATTGACATCAAAATGAAGTTTTTTACCTGCCAGTGGATGATTAAGATCAATAACGATCGTATTCTCGTCCTTAATCTCTTTTATATTGATTACCATCGGCCCCTGAGGACCCTGGGTCTGGAATGTCATACCGGGTTGGAGCTCCATGTCTCCTGAAAACTGGTTCCTGGGAACATCCTGGAAAAGTTCCGGATTTACCTGGCCGTATGCCTCCTCAGGCTCAAAACTTATTTTTAAGTTATCACCATCCGTCATCCCCATCATTGCCTTTTCCAGACCGGGAATAACCTGACCTGAACCTGTAATAATACCAAGCGGCTGTCCCTCGGGAGACCTATCGACCTCTTGTCCTGAGTCCAGGGTAAGCTTGTAATCAAACGCTACATACAGTTTATCTGCGATATTCATAAGTTTCCTCCATAAAGTTAAAAAAATCCCGATGACGCCAAATTTGAAGAGTCATCGGGATTGTATTTTCCTGTAAAATAAAGCATGTACCCAAAAAGTCAAGCGCAATTCCTCAATATCCTGCTGAAGAAACGTAAGTTACTTACAGTCCGGTGAGAATCTCTTTTCAAAGCGCTATCAAAACTATTCATAGTCGGCGCCCATGAAAAAACCGGCATTAGGATTCATCCAGGTACAAGCACGCTAAAATCTTGGCATCCGTTAGAATGTTTGATATCAGGCAGTATTCATTTGGTTGGTGAGCTGTTTCAGAAATGGTGGACCACACCGCGGCCGGCAATCCGGTCTTACGGAAAAATGCAGCAACTGTCCCCCCACCAATACCCATGGGTATTGCATCTTTTCCAGTAACCTTCCTGATCGCTTTAATGAGGGCCTTTACCACGTGAGCGTCCGGCGATGTGGGTTCAGCCGCATCCTCCCTATGGGCAGCCTTCACTTCAATTTGAAGGCCGAGCTCTTTACCTATCTCTTCTCCGATTTCCTTACACGCAGCAAGAATCTCATCTACCTTGTAAAAGGGCAAAACCCGACAATCCAAATAGAAGATATTTCTCCCGGGTATCGTGTTTATATTGGGCACATTAGCCTCCATCTTCGTGGGCTCGAAGGTTGATACCGAAGGCCTGAATAGATCATCAGACAAATTGAACCGCGCCTTGAGCTGTTCCAGGGCCACTATCAAGCTGGCAGCACCGAATAGACTGTTTCTCCCTTTTCCGGGTGTGCTTGCGTGGCATTGTTTCCCTTTTACAATGAACCTGATCCACAGCATGGATTTCTCTGCCACCTCAATCATGGTACCCTCTTCATTACCCGCGTCCGGAACGACAATAAGATCGTCTTTTTTGAAAAGATCTTTGTGATATTGCAGTACATATTGGAGGCCGTATTTACTGCCAGTCTCCTCGTCTGCCACAATCGCAAGACAGACCGGCCTTAGTGTTTTATGATCCGATCCAAGGACAGCTTTGAGCGCGAGATAGGAACTCACAAACCCGTGTTGGTTGTCTTCAACACCTCTTCCGAAGATCCGGTCCCCTTCCACCTTGATCTGATACGGGTCAGTTTCCCATAGAGAGAGATCTCCCGGCGGGACAATGTCCGCGTGGCTGAGTACCCAGACGCTTGACTGATCCTGCATTTCACCCCAGCCTGCAACCAGACTGGGACGATAACCATCTCGCGCCCTTTCATCAGGTGCCTTTATTTCCTCAAGAAAATCAGGATCGAATTCTTTCAGTAGATCCTTAATAAAAGCGATTTTTTCATGTTCACCTGTGCCTTCATTATCCGGCCCCAGCGCAATTCTGGATGTGAGGTCTGCCTGAAGTTTAATGACATCGTCCCTGTAAGTATCTATTCGTTCAAAGACCTTTTCAAGTTCTGACATGTGTTTTCCTCCTGTTTTATCTCACCGCAAAGACGGTAGAGGGCGCAGGGTTTCAGTTCTTTTTACTTTCCGCTGAGCCCCGCTAATATTAACGGGATAAAAGGCTGAAAGCAAAAAAGATTCATTTTTGCGATCTTAGCGTCTCAAGCGCGTGGTGAATACTCGCTAGCATAACTGCATAGCACAACTTCGAGTACACTACTACCTCAATTGAGTGAAACTAAATTAGGGTGCTACTTAGTGCCCGGCATCAAAGTCCGAGTCTGTATATTTTTATTTATAACATCAGTGCGTTATCCGGATGATATGATAGTTGTTTTTTGATAAGGGCACGATATGCAAGCATTTAACTTTAGTCTTTTAACACGGAGAACAAAACATGAAGTGAGAACTTACCATTTCAAGACATTGTCAAGAGCCATCCCCTGCATTAGAAATGTCAAAAGGTTATATTTAGAGTGGTGCTGATTCAATTGTATCGGAGTTCAAGCCCTGATAACGTTACTGTTGACTATGGTAATGACTATGGTTATAATAGAAAATAAAAATGAAAGGGGCCGCTCGCGTCACTAAAGAGTATCCATTTGAGGAGTGTAACATGCAAACAATAACGGCATCAGAATTCAAAGCAAAATGCCTGCACTTAATGGATGAAATAAACCGGACGGGGGAAGAAATTACGATCACAAAAAACGGGAAACCTGTTTCTGTCCTGAAAGCGTATCGGAGCCTACCGAAAACACTTTTCGGCCTGCATAAAGGAAAGGTGCAAAGCAAAGATGATCTGATCGCCCCCTTGGATATCGAGTGGGATGCCGGTTAATGCTGTTACTTGATACACACGTTCTCGTATGGGTGGATGAAGGAAATCCACGGTTAGGGAGAGAGGCGACACAAACAATTAACAAGGCCCTGGCATCTGGTCAACTTGGCGTGGCATCTATCAGTTTTTGGGAAATCGCCATGCTGGTCAGGAAAAATCTGCTGGTCAGGAAAAATCGACTCGATATCCAGATAGAGCTTGATGTCTGGCGCAGGGAACTGCTCCAAAACGGTTTACTGGAAATTCCACTCCAGGGCTCAACCGCTCTTCGTGCCGGTCAGTTGCGGACCTTTCACGGCGATCCGGCAGACCGCATGATTGTTGCCACGGCCCTTGAATACCCCGCCACCCTTGTAACGGCTGACAACAAAATTCTTGATTGGGGTGGACTTCACCAAAAGATTGACGCCTCCCTCTAAAGGGATTGCCCAAGCGGCAGGCGGAGATGCAACCATTTTTGTAATCCTCACAAAATTCCCCGGTCCATCCCGGGGATTTTTTTATCCTATTGTGTCTGCCGGCCCTATGAAACCGCTTTTTCTTTTGTTTCACCGGGGTGGTTAACTCTATCCATCTGTTAAATTTTCCGACACCTGCCCCGGGTTTCTCGTCGATCAATGATCTCCATATCGGTACTGCTTGGGAGGAGCGTTGATGACTGCAAAAAGACTTGACTTTATAATGATGTGACTTTATAATGAAGTCAATAGTTTTTTAAGGGGGCGTGTGATGAAGGTCATAACGATCAGGAATGTTCCGGATGATCTTTACCGGGTCATTACTCGATTATCGAACGAGTGCGCATCCTTGACAATGAATCACCGGTTGAAAAGGCCATGGAAATTCGCAAGCGTTTCTCAGGACGCAAGCTGGGAAATACCGTTGAAGAAATCCGCGAGGAACGAAACAGATGAAAATCGTCATTGTGGATACATCTGCACTTATCCGTCTGTACGTGCCGGATGGACCGATTCCAGATGGTCTGGAGGGATACCTCGCTGCTGCCTGGAGGGCTGAAGTAACCTTGATGATTCCCGAGTTGGCTCTGGCTGAATTTGTCCAGGTCTTGTGGAAAAAGGAGCAGGCAGGATACCTCGAATTATCAGAAGTGGATGAAATAGTTGCCGCCCTATTGGAACTTCCCATGGAAATTATAGGGCATCAGGATATCCTGCTGGACGCGCTGTCCTTCGCGCGCCAGTATAGCCTTACCGTCTATGATTCCCTGTTTCTCTCTTTGGCCATGAAGAAAAAAGCGAAATTGATCACTGCTGATCAACGGCTGAAAAATGCCTTTGAAGACACCCATTGAAGACACCCAAGGGACCGTGTCCCCTTAGGGAGTCTTCCAACCTTCATTTACGCGGACTGGCTGTAGGGGCCCCACGGAACGCGGGGTTATCCTGTCAAAGATTTTGCCTAACTCAATCCCGAAAGTTCTGCGATTTGCTTCATCATATGATCGAGAAATTCACCGGGCGATGTTCCCGGTTCAGCGTAAAAAGGTTTGCCGTAATTAACCTGGACCAGAGTTCGGAACTTCTGTCGAGAATAGTGGACACCAACAGGGATAAAAGGGGGTGTCACACGAGACAAGATAAGCCTTACTATCCCCACATGTCCGGGACCCATTTTGTTACTGTAATACGTGCCTTCAGGAAAAACTACGGCCCCCTCCCCTTCCCTTAAAAGTGAAATCAAAGACTTAAGGGAGTGTCTGCTCTCCAGAGGGCGCTGCCGGTTTAACGGAATACCCCCAAGCGACCGCAAAAACCAGTTGCTCAGGGGATTAGTAAATAGCTCACTTTTTGCAATATAGTGGATGGGTCTGGGGGTGGCAAGGCCCAAAAGAGGGATATCCTCCCAGCGCTGGTGCTTTGGGAGGAGGATAAATGCGCTCTTTTGAGGCAGGTTATTAATTCCACCTGTTTTTAGATGAAAAAATGGGCTCAGAATCACTCTGCCCACAGTTTTGGTAATCCAGAAAACCCACCCTCTTCTTCCCATAAGCGTTAATGTAATATTTCACCGCAGAGAAAAAATGTTTTCTTTTCTGCTTTCCACTTTCCAGGTTCACTCCACCGTTACACTTTTTGCCAGGTTTCTTGGTTTATCAATATCCCTGTTTAGCAAACTGGCGCAATAATAGGATAAAAGCTGGCAGGGTACCACCGCCAGGATCGGGTTCAGAAAATCAAGGGTCTTCGGTATTTCAATCACATCATCCACTATCTCTCTCAGATCATCATCTCCTTTTGTGGCAACTGCAATTACCGGTCCCTTACGACTCTTGATCTCCTGGATATTGCTGAACATCTTTTCATACATATCATCTTTAGGTATGATGGCAACGGTTGGCATTTCCGGATTGATCAGAGCAATTGGACCGTGCTTCATCTCCCCTGCGGGGTACCCTTCCGCGTGAATATAGGAAATTTCCTTAAGCTTGAGAGCCCCTTCCATGGCAATCGGATAATTATATTTCCTGCCCAGGAAAAGCCAGTTATTACACTTGTGGTATTTTTCTGCGATTGCCTCGATATGATGGGCCTGGGAGAGGACGTCCTTCATCAGCTCCGGGAGGGCCTGAATTGCCCGTATAGCCTCTACCCCTTCGGTGAGAGAAAGGTTATGGTGCCGACCTAACAAAAGGGCCAATAAGGTCAGTATGGTCAATTGTGAAGTAAAAATCTTTGTTGAAGCCACGCCAATCTCTGGTCCTGCATGGTTATAAACCCCTGCCTCTGTTTCCCTGGAAATGGAGCTCCCCACCACGTTAACCATCCCCAAAAGCCTCGCCCCTTTCCGCTTGGCCTCCCTTATGGCGGCAAGGGTGTCGGCTGTCTCCCCCGATTGGCTCAGGGCAACAATAAAAGTATTTTCAGGGAAATTCAGTTTCCGGTAGCGAAACTCAGAGGCAAGCTCAACCTCCACGTCAATCTCGGTCAGCCTCTCAAAGACATACCGTCCCACGGCCCCCGCATAATAAGATGTTCCACAGGCAACAATAACCACGTGACGGCACTCCTTGAGACTATCCCATACCGGCATGATTCCTCCAAGTTTAGGAACACCTTCACCCGGTTCAAGCCTGCCCCTGAATGCATTTTTTATGGTCTCTGGTTGTTCATAGATCTCCTTGAGCATAAAATGTGGAAAGCCATTAAGTTCCGCATCTTCTGCCCGCCATTCTACAGTTTCTGTGCTTCTCTCGATGGGTTTCGCCTGGGCCGTAGAGATGGAAAAGCCCTCGGTGGTCAACGTTGCCAGCTCATTCTCTTCCAGGTGAACAACTTTATTTGTATGTCGCACCATGGCCGATACATCAGAGGCAGCAAAATGGCCGTCCTCGCCCACGCCGATGATTAAAGGGCTCCCTCTTCTTGCAACAACAATTTCTCCAGGAGCATTCCTGTGAATGACTGCCAAACCAAATGTTCCTTCCACCTGAGACATGGTTTTTCTAACTGCCTCATTGAGACTGCCGTTGAAATTCAGGCCAATCAAATGCGCCAAGACTTCTGTGTCAGTTTCTGACCTGAATGTAATCCCATGCTTTTCCAGTTTTTTCTTAAGCACAATAAAATTTTCAATAATGCCATTGTGTATCACGAATACGTTCTCATCCTGATCCCAATGGGGATGTGCATTTGCCTCGCTGGGTTCCCCATGCGTGGCCCATCGGGTGTGCGCAATACCAACGTTTCCGTTGATGTCCACGCCATTCAGCTTTCTCTCCAGTTCCACAATCTTCCCCACTGCCCTGTAACAGGCGATACCATCTTCCTGCTGTATTGCAAGGCCGGCAGAGTCATACCCGCGGTATTCAAGTTGTTTCAGCCCTTCCAAAAGAATCGGCCTGGCCTGTTTCTGGCCCACATAACATACTATGCCACACATGAATTTTTCTCCTAACTTTAGACCTCGTTGAGTGGTTAAGTGCTTGAGTAGAAAAATAATTAATATTACTTTCACATATTATAACTTTTCAAACACCGAATGTCCAATTTTCAAGTAAATAATAGATATGATCATTCCCTGCGAACGGATCCCCGGTTTAGAATGCTGGGATACTGGAAAACCGGGTTTTAAGAAAATGGGAGGCTGGTTCATTGGCAAAATTCAGCTTTTTTTAGGTGTAAGGTAATATTTAATAATATATCGGCCAAGTTCGCTTGATCTTAAGCCCAATTTTTCTCCGTGAACCGCCAGAACGGCGATACTTATTGCCTTAGTGCCATTCTGGGGCAGGACATAACCCGTAAGCCAGTCATACTTGAATTGATCTTTCTTATCATTAATAGTACCGGTTTTTGCCCCGAAATCAATACCTTTGAAGGCCTTTTTACGCCGCAGCGGCCTAAAAGACTTCCGGCACGTCCCGTAAACCACTGTATCCCTCATCAGGACCTTCAGGTCTTCCGCCGTTTTCCCGCTTATGGGAGAACCAAGCTGGGCCGTCTTTCTGTGATAGAGAATCTCACCGGATTCACTTGAGATATTTTCAACAAGCCACGGTGCCATCAGGATGCCATTATTGGCCACGACCGATGCTAAAAGAACTGCATGCAGGGGTGAGATCAAGGTCTCTCTGTTGAAACCCGATGCAATTTCAGCCAGTCCGTAGTCATCAACAGGTATTTGAATGGTGCTCATTTCCACAGGAAAATCAAAAGGAATTACTCGATTAAATAAAAACCTATTGGCATAATCGGACATCAAATCCTGACCCAGATCAAATATACCCAATTTTCCAAAAACAGAATTTACGGATGAAGCAAATGCCTTTCTAAAGGTTATTTTATTCGTGTACTTGTTTTTGGTTTGTTTCAACTGCTGTTTATAAAGAGTGTGCCTGCGTCCCTGAAAAAATACAGGTTTATCCGGGGTATATCCTGCTGATTCCAGAGCGGCTGCCGCTGACACAATCTTGAAAACACTTGCAGCAGGGAAGTCCGCTTTTATGCAGAGGTTTTGGCCGTTTCCCTCCTTGTCATAGTTTACCATGGCAAGGATTCGACCGTCGTCCGGCCTTTGCACCACAACAGCGGCCTGTATGGTCTTGGAACGTCGAAGCAGGTGAAGGATGTAATCTTGAAGGGGCAGGTCAATAGATGATGTTATGTCAAAGTGTTCATCACCCTTATCCACCACAAAATGATCCATAAATTGAGCTGAACGCAGGTTCAGCTCCTTCAGTAAATTAGCGGGATCCTTTGCTGGCGGTTTTTTCAGGGCAATGTTGGATTGTTTATTAGTATCTGGTGGATTGAGACTGGCCTGGCTCAAATAGCCTAAAATCCAGGAGCCGATGCAAAACATAAAGACCAGTAACAGAAAAGAACCCGTTGAATAAAGGACTAATGCAGGGAGATTTTTTTGAAGGTATTTTCTCCGGGTATCGCGTTTAAGACGCCTCTGATAGTCCCGCCAGCCCGAAGGATCGTGATGATTAATTATCATTTTGTTAGTAGAATCGTTGCGTAATTTTATAAATGTATGGAATCTATCCCGCCCATATAAGCTCTTAGCGCGTCGGGTATAGTCACGCTGCCGTCTGCCTGCTGATAGTTCTCAATAATGGCCACAACAGTCCTTCCTACGGCAAGGCCGGAACCATTTAAAGTGTGGACCAGCTCGGTCCCGCTTCTCCCCTTCCTCTTGAACCGTATCTCTGCCCGTCTGGCCTGAAAGTCGACAAAGTTACTGCAAGATGAGATCTCCCTGTAAAGATTTTGACCCGGAAGCCATACCTCCAGGTCATATGTCTTTGCCGCCGAAAAGCCAAGGTCGCCAGTACAGAGGGAAATCACACGGTAGGGAAGTTCAAGGCGTTTCAATATCTCTTCAGCATTCAAGGTCAGTTTTTCCAGTTCATCATATGACTCTTCAGGCCTTGTGAACTTAACCAGTTCCACCTTGTTGAACTGATGCTGTCGAATGAGACCACGGGTATCTTTGCCGTAGGAGCCGGCCTCTGAACGAAAACATGGAGTATAGGCAACATAGTAAATCGGCAATTGTTCTTCAGAAAGGATCTCTTCACGGTGAATGTTGGTAACAGGGACCTCAGCCGTGGGGATCAGGTAATAGTCCCAGCCCTCGATTTTAAAAAGGTCTTCTTTGAATTTGGGGAGCTGTCCCGTGCCTGTCATGGAGGCGGAATTCACCATAAAGGGAGGGAGGACTTCGATGTATCCGTGCTCTTCTGTATGTATATCCAGCATAAAGTTGATAAGGGTCCTTTCCAGTTTGGCTCCAAGCCCCCGGTAGAGTGCAAACCTGGCACCGGCGATTTTAGCGGCACTGGCAAAATCCAGAATTCCCAGGCGTTCGCCGATTTCCCAGTGACTGAGAGGTTCAAAATCCATTTCCCGGATCTTCCCCCACTCGCGGATTACCGGATTATCCTTTTCATCTTTTCCAATGGCAACCGATTCGTGGGGCATATTCGGTATGACCATGAGCAGTTCGTTCAGTTCATCAACGAATCCAGAAATGTCCTTTTCTTTCCCCTTGATATCCAAAGAAACCTGTTTCATCTCTTTGATAACCGCAGAGGCATCGTCACCTCTCTTTTTCATGGCAGCGATCTCTTCGTTTACCTGGTTGCGCCGGTGCCGCATTTCCTCAAGCACTGCCAGTCTGTTTCTTCGTTCTTCATCCAACCTTTCGAATTGAGACAGATCAAGGTCATATTCCCTGTTTTTTATCATCTCCTTGATGGTGTTTAGATTTGTTCTTGCAAATTTGAGATCCAGCATTAAATTCTCCTTTAAGGGTTTGGTTTATAATCCGCACCCCATAGTCAGGTTATCCTGTATATTGATCATATTTATTTCAAAATGTCAATATATTGTGTTACGCTGCAATGAAATATTTTGAATGAAATATTTTGAGTTTACAGCCTACCTTGAACCATGTTATGCAGGTTTTCTGAAAAGCTACAACCTGCGCAGTGAACTTAGGGGCTTTGCCCTAATTGGAATGTTGGCCCGCCCTGGTGCGATTTATGGTTTATTTGACGTATGTCATTATACTTCAAATTTGATTTAAGACTCAGAGCGTTGAGTAGCGGTCCGAGCCATGGAATTCCGATTCGTTTAATTATCGAAAAACTGTAATGGCAAAATCTACCTCAAAAACAAAATCCAACTCCGTCTGGCGTTTCTTCAGCTCGGTCAAACTTACCATCGTGCTCCTGATCATACTGGCAATCACATCTATTCTGGGCACAATTATACCACAAATGCCCCAGCGGGAAAGCGTGGAGTTTGCAAGGGGTTTGAGCCCTGGCATGTTTAAATTGTTCAGTTTTATAAATCTCTTCGACATGTACCATTCCCTCTGGTTCAGGTTGATCATCGGTTGCCTCGCTTTGAACCTCATCATCTGTTCTATCGATCGATTCCCGGCCACATTGAAACAATTTCGTTTCCGGCCGGGCGCGGACAGGAACAAGCCATTTCAAGACCTCCCTTTGAACCAGACGTTTTTTGTCGAAGGGAATGTAGAAGACACAGCAAACCAGGTCGCGCGGTTTATAAAAGGTCGTTATAAAAAAATTAAAAGGAAACATGCAGGAGATAGATATTACTTTCTAAGTGAAAAGGGTAAATATTCTCGCTTTGGCGTCTACCTCGTCCACTTGAGCGTCCTCATTATCGTGATTGGCGGTCTGATAGGGTCTTTTTTCGGGTTTGACGGCTATATCAATATTGTCGAGGGAGAACAGATAGATGCAATCAAGTTAAGGAAACAGACGACACCATTGAAACTGGGGTTTGAGGTGCGTTGTGACAAATTTACCGTGGATTTCTATGAAAACGGCGCTCCCAGGGAATACCGATCCGAGCTTAGCTTTTTTGTAAATGGAAAAGAGGTGGAAAAAGAAAACCTGCTGGTCAACCATCCAATTAAATTCAGGGGCATAACCTTTTATCAATCGAGCTACGGCAAAACCCCGGGGAATAAAGTTCGCCTTAAGATAGTCCGGCATGCGAACGAGCATGAATCTATAGGCATGGAGGCCGAACAGGGGAACTCCTTCCCTTTGCCCGGTAAGGAAGGCCAATTTCAGGTGCTCAAGGTGGATGCTAACCTCAGAGGAATGATGGGACCGGCTGCCCTGATCTCTATCCATGCTGAACAGGGAGATGAAACTCGCTTCTGGATATTTCAGAACTGGGAAACGCTGCAAAACCGGTTTCCAAAACAAATGCTCCAGTCTCCAATGCTAAATTCTTCTGCCTTCAAACCTTATACTTTTTATTTGGAAGGCCTGGAAAGCAAATTCTACACAGGGTTACAGGTAAACAGAGACCCCGGGGTATCTCTTGTTTGGATCGGCTCTTTCCTCATGATTGGCGGGTTTTTTGTCACCTTTTTCATGTCTCATAGACGGATCTGGGTCAGGGTTTCCAATGCAAAGCGGGGCAGCACTATCAGCATTGCAGGAACCTCAAACAAGGACCCGGTGGGTCTTGAAAGGGAACTGGCACATCTTTCAATAAACCTCAATGGTTACTTGAATAAAAGGAAGTAACTCCTTATGATTAATACTATTATCCTTAGCTATGTCACCTTCGGGTATTTTGGAGCTTTTATACTTTACCTCCTTATGATGGTCATGGGAAGAGCCACTTTCGGAAGGCTTGCATCACTTTTATCTGTGGTCGGACTGGGAGCACAGTCCCTGGCAATTATCCTCAGGTGGGTAGAATCCTACCAGTTGGGAATCGGCCATGCGCCTTTTTCAAACCTCTATGAATCGCTCATTTTCTTTTCATGGACCATCACCCTTCTGTATCTCATTGTGGAATGGCGTACAAAAAACAGAACCCTCGGGGTTTTTGTCATGCCGCTTGCATTCCTGGCAATGGCTTATGCCTCCTTCTCTCCCAACATCGCGAGCCGCATCCAGCCCTTGATCCCTGCCCTGAAGAGCAACTGGCTGATAACCCATGTCATCACCTGTTTCTTTGCATACGCTGCATTTGGGATCTCTTTCGGGCTGAGTCTCATGTACTTTCTAAAACTAGTGGACAATGAAAAAAGAAACAATACATTCCTGAAACTCATCCCACGGAAGGGAATTCTTGATGATCTCAATTATCAGATGGTTGCCATAGGGTTCCTTATGTTGACCCTTGGCATAATCACAGGGTCTGTCTGGGCTTACTCGGCCTGGGGAAGATACTGGGGCTGGGACCCTAAAGAGACCTGGTCTCTTATCACCTGGTTCATCTATGCTGCTGTGCTGCATTCACGCATGGTTAGGGGCTGGACCGGGAAAAAAATTGCAATCATGTCTATCATCGGTTTTTTTTGTGTCCTAATCACATATTTTGGAGTCAATTATCTGGCTGGCCTCCATAGTTATGCAACCACATAAGAACCCTGTAACAAAGATAATCACACCATCCATACCCACGTTCGTCGCCTTTATACTCGAAAGGCTTAAAGATGCCGGTCATCAGGCCTTTATTGTGGGTGGTGCGGTAAGAAACACCTTTCTACAACTGCCCATAGTTGACTGGGACATTGCAACCTCTGCACAACCCAAAGAAATAAAGACAATATTTCATGACATAGGATTATTTGCCCTCAAACATGACACTGTGACTCTCGTGCATTCAAAGCGGCATTTCGAGGTGACTACTTTCAGGGGCCAAGCCGGCTGTATTGAGGATGATTTGGCTCACCGTGATTTTACAATTAATGCCATGGCCCTTGATCCGGAGAGGACCGAGGTCCTTGATCCGTTTGGGGGGCGGATAGATATCCGGGAGAAACTGATCAGGGCAGTCGGGGACCCGCAAATACGCTTTCAGGAGGACCCTCTTCGTCTTTTGCGGGCAGTGCGGCTTGCAACTGAGTTAGGGTTTCTAATAGACGCAAAGACGCTCGAGACCCTTACCTGTTTGGCTCCCTTATTACATAAAGTGGCACCGGAGCGGATCAGGGAAGAGCTGATAAAGGTTTTGATGAGTCCCAAGCCATCCATGGGTTTCAACGTGATGCGCAGAACCGGACTTCTCAAACAATTCCTTCCGGAACTCCTTGAAGGATATCAAAAAAGACAAAATGCCCGACACCGGTACACTATCTATAAGCATATCATGGAAACCATTGATCGGGCGGAACCAGTGCAGCTTTTAAGACTAACAGCACTCTTTCATGATATAGCCAAACCTCGTGTAAGGGAAAAAATTGACGGGAAATGGCGGTTTTTCGGCCATGAAACTGCAAGCGCCGATCTGGCAGCGGAAATCCTTGACAGATTCAGGTTCACTCGCCTTATGATCGGCAAAGTGACAAATCTCATACGGCATCACATGATCGACTATGATTCCCAATGGAGTGCCGCATCAGTAAGGCGCTTGATCCGCCGTGTTGGCCCTGAGAACATCACGGACCTAATGCGATTCCGCAGGGCAGATATTTTCGCACACGGTCTAGATAATCAGGAAGCAAATCTCATAGACGAGCTTGAAGGAAGAATAAAGGACCAGATAAAAAGCTCAGTCCCAATCAAAACACAAGATCTTGCTATTAATGGCCTTACGGTGATGGAAACTCTTGGGCTCCCGGCAGGACCAGAGGTGGGAAGGGTTTTGAGGAAGCTAATGGAAAAAGTCATTGATAATCCTGAACTGAACATCAAAAGCCGTCTCATGCTTTTTTTATACTCGGCAAACAAAAATTTCGATAATGTTTAGTTGTTAATTGCCAGTTGCGTCTTTTTATCAAGCAGTTAGTGAAGATTCTGGATTGGCGGCCCTAACCACTGTGGAGAAATTGTGAAATCATACGAAGTTCCCTAATGTCAAACCATTTCTCAATCTGTTCGTAGCCCTTATTTTCATAGGGTGTGTTACACAGACGTCTCACATCAAATCAAATATCCCACAACAGCCCGAGAAAGCTGTAGCTGAAGAACCGGATTTAAAGCCCACGCCAGCTACACCTGAGGAAGAAACGGTTCCTCGATCTAAGATAGAGAAACCCCAACAAATCTCTGCGCTTCCTAAGACCAAAACGGAGAAAGAAAAAGAACCTGTTTCTCCACTTAAACCTGCTGACAACAGTATCCCTGGCCCTGAACCCGCCAAAAAATCCGACCAG
>MVDB01000049.1 GCA_002050025.1 Desulfobacteraceae bacterium 4484_190.2 | reverse complement strand
AACGGGGATGAACTCTATACCAAGCTCAGTGGCGGTGGGGAGATCCTAATGTTTCAGTCCAGCTACGACACTGAGAACTGGACGGGAGATGTGAAGGCATATCAGGTGTGTACGAATTTGACCGGGAATTGCGCGGGCAAGAACATAGGCGATATCATAAAGAGTCCCTATGTGTGGTCTGCAAATGAGAAACTGGAAGGCCTTAACTGGAATACGGGCAAAAAGATAGTAACATATAACGGCACAGATGCCGGTCAACCCTTCAGGTGGGGTAACCTTACGACCCATCAACAGACCGCCTTAAATAGCGATTCAACCCTGTTGGACTACTTGAGAGGCGATATTACCAATGAGGTAGCGAGCGGCGGTACCTTCCGTGACCGTTTTGCCCGGCTGAGTGACATGGTTCATTCTTCCCCGACATTTGAAAATGGAGTGCTGTATGCAGGTGGAAATGACGGCATGCTCCATGCCTTTGCCGCGGCCGATGACGAACCGTATGCTGGCGCTGTGGGAGGCGAGGAACTCTTTGCCTATGTCCCTAACCTTGTATATGACAACCTCAGCCAACTTGCGGATCCAAACTATACACACAAATATTTCGTGGACCTCACGCCGACTGTGAAAGCTGGAGTGGACATATCGGGCGTTAGCACTACAGTGCTGATAGGTGGGCTGGGGAAAGGCGGAAGAGGCTACTATGCCCTGGATGTTACTGATCCAGGAAACTGGACATCTGAAAGTAATGTGGCTGGTAAGGTGATGTGGGAATACCCGAAGGCGGGAGTCACGGATGATGATATGGGTTATTCATTCAGCAAGCCAGCTATTATTGAATCTAATGATGATGACGTCAATGGAGGTTCAGGCTGGATCGTGATCTTCGGAAATGGCTATAACAGCCAGAATGGTCATGCGGTATTATATATCCTGAATCCCGAGACAGGCGCTATTATCAAGAAAATAGACACCGGTGTTGATGGGTGTAACGGGCTTTCAACCGCTGTACCCATTGATGTGGACTATGATAACAAGGTGGATTATGTGTATGCCGGTGATCTGAGGGGTAATGTGTGGAAATTTGATCTGACCGATACGGACTATACTAAATGGGAAGTGGCGTTTAATGACGGGACAGACGACCAGCCGCTTTTCCAGGCCCAGGGTCCGGGCGGAACGACACAGCCTATAACTGCAAAACCGGATATCATGTACCACCCGACAGAACATGGATACATGGTCCTTTTTGGCACCGGGCAATATCTGGGAGAAAGCGATATCTCGGATACCACGGCCCAGTCGTTCTATGGCATATGGGATTACGGGGATGATGAGGACGACAGTGAGTACTTAGGTCCCTTTAACCGGGGATTTGACCACGAACTTTCAAACCAGCCAACCACCGTGACGCTACTGGCTCAGCAGGTTATCCCATCTGAGCCTCCTGATCCTAATGCGCCGGATTTCTGGACAGTCACTATAAATGCAGGACAACCGGATGAATATGACCTATTGCTCAGACTTACCACAGATAATGAGATCGTGTGGGAAACAATGGCTGATCCGGATGGAAATCAGAACCCGCCTGAATTCCTGCCCGACCTGTCAGATTCAGTTGACAATCATGCAGGGTGGTATTTTGATCTGCCGTTGAGCGGCGAGAGGGGAACCGTTGATATGATGATCAGGGGTGGAGTCCTCATCGCCATTTCTTATATACCTGAAGACACCCCGTGTGGCTACGGGGGAGACTCTGTAATCCACGAAATGAATGCGGCAAGCGGGGCAAGGCTTACTCGACCGCAGTTTGATATTAATGGTGACGGTGTGATTGATGATAATGATATGATCAATATCGGAACAGCGGAAAATCCCATCTGGGTGGTGCCGACCGGTATGAAAAAAGAAGGGCAGCTTCAGCCGCCTGCTATCTTGATCGATCCGGAGGGAGATGTGGAGATCAAATATTTCAGCTCTTCTTCAGGGACTATTGAAACGGTGTATGAGAGGCCGCCCCTGCTGGGAATCAGCTACTGGAGAGAGTTTGAGTAAAAATCCCCTCTCCGAGCCATAGGCCCTACCCTCCGGCCTGTAGGCCCTACGGGCTGGAAGCGGAACCAGAGGCCTCAATCCCCCTTTTGCAAAGGGGGATTTTAAAAGCAATATCCTTAAGGCCAACGGTGGCTAAAAGTTATGATAAGTAAATTGAAGGAGGCATTATGTTTATGAAAGACAATAATAAGACACCTTTTAGAGGTATGAAGCATCTTGTAATTTGCGTAGGGGTAGCCCTGTTTCTGGTGAGCATGACGTTGCCGGCAGGTGTTGTCCAGGCACTCCAGGGATTTAAAGAAGGTAGTATTATACCAGAACATTATCCTAATGAATTTGATCGAATAGGCCGTGTTGACAGGATAGCTCTGGATGAGGTGGTTATAAATGATTGTCTATTCAAGCTTTCTGCTGATATTAAGTATCATACACCAGCCATAGAGGATGCGTCGAGCGCCTGGTTCAAGGAAGGTAAATTTGTTGGTTATATAACCAATTCAAGGCGTGAAATTGTATCTTTGTGGTTGATTGAGTAATAAAGAATTCACCGCAAAAGCGCAAAGAACGCTGAGATACATTTTCTTTTTGCTTTACATCTCTTCTTTGCGATCTTAGCGTCTTTGCGGTGAACATATATTTTTTTAAGTCTACTCCTCCCTGAAACTCCACAGTGGGTATTCCATCACATAAACGGCAATTTTTCCCGGGCTGTTTTCCCGGCTGGCCACCATCCACAGGGTGCTTTTCCTTTCTTCTGTGGAAATGGGGTCCAGGGGATCCCAATCTGGTAAAAGAATCATTGCGTTGTCTGCGCTGTATTCAATATCACCTGATTCTTTAAACGAGGCCAGATCCGGCCTTTTGCTGTAACTGCCCCCATCCCCTCGTGATAATTCAGAAACCACGAGAAAGGAAACATTCTGTTCATCTCGTATGGCTTCCATGTGCCGGAGCCATGCATCGATGCCGGTGCGCCGTTCTGTGAGTTTTTTAAATGGAAGCTTATGGAGACTGTCAAGGACCACAAGGGTGGAATCCGTGCGTGTTTCGTGCTGCAGGAAGTCAATTTGGCGTCTCATGCTGTCCGGGGTTAATTTCCTGTCTGTAACCACCCGAAAGTATGGGAATATATCCTTGATATCCCGGTGGGCCTTTTCGAGTTTTTTGGATGTGTCTTCATCTTGATGATTCAGCCTGATTTCTTTTTCAGAGAGTCGGCTGAGCCGACACAGGGTCCTCATATAGATCTTCTGGCGACCATTCTCAAAATCATAGTAGATAACCGGGGTCTTCCTTCTTGCCATTTCTGTGGAAATCTGCATAAAGAAACAGGATTTTCCAGCCTTGGGGGGGCCTCCCATGATACTTATACCGCTAATGCCATTAAGGGCATGATCCATCTTTTTAAAACCGGAACTGAATCCGAGAAGTTCTTTCTCTTTTTCCTGTTCAAGCAACTCGAAAAGGGCGCGGTGCTCTTTTTCAGGTGAGGAAAAGGGAGAAAAGGATTTCGACGTCTTTATCATGGCAGAAACGGCTGTCTTGAACCCCTTTCCTTTGTCTCTGGCCAGATGACACAGGCTGTAGTCGCGATTCAGGTGAGATGCCCATTTGATAATTCTGGCCTTGAACCCGAGCCTGGTAGCAAGGGAGCGGGCCGCAACCTGTGGCTCTGGGGCATTTGTCATCACCAGGAAAATGTTGTTAACAAAGGCCAGTCTCTCAGGGATCAGGTTTTCCAGGTCGGCAGCAGACGGAACAGCAATCCCCGGATAGCCAAGTTCCTGAAGGGTCAGAAGATTGTTCTCGCCATCTGTGATGAAAAGGGTGCCTGCCTCACACCGGTCTATCTCCTGTACATTAAAGATCCTGAATTCCTCTGAGAAAAACGTTTCATCCCCATGCCAGAAAGTGTCTTCGGCCCGCTCAGGTAAAATGCATCGGGCAGCGTAGCAATTCCCGTCTTCCAAAAAGTAGGGATACACCAGGTAGCGCCCGTTGTAGCCAATTTTCATATCATCTACGACTGGATTTGAAACGCCAAATTCCTGGAAATAGGCATGCTGTTCATCACCCATTATGGATGTGAATTTCTTAATCTCAGCATTGAGATTTTTTGCAGGGTGAATGATGTCCTGTACATAAGGCTCTTGATCCGGATCATAACCTGGTACCTTTTGAGGTTCTAAGCCCATGATTCTGGCAAAATACGGAGGAAATCCGCCTGGCAGGCACCTGTTCAGGCACCTGAAATAACCAAAAAAGTAGCTTTCCGGGTTGAGACACACTACCATCATAGCAGGCTTTTCAGTTTCCCCGGATGAACAAAAGGGGCAAGGGGCCTTGAGAAGATTTTCCTCAACCGTTGCTCCAGGGACGTGTTCTATATAGAATTTCCATATTTGTTCCCTAAAATCCATAAACAGGCTTCTTCCTTTTGGTATCTATAAAATTAATTTGCTCATTATCCTATGGATAAAAGCCTTACGGGTAAACTCCGTGTTAGGAATTTAGGCGTGAGCCTTTTATGCTGCCCCAGCATATTGAGCAGTTACAATTAATTATACCACAAGTTTTAAGACAAACAAAAAAACTGAAAGGAATTCTCTGTTTACCACAGCAAAAAAAGGCTTTGATGGAATGACTTATAATGATAAAATAATACATTAAAAGTTTTAGGTGCAAGAAATGGCTTGATAAAGTAAGTTCTCAATAAGTCTATCCTATATTAGAAAAATTGTAACTTCTCAAAAAGTTCGGATGGAATTTATCCGTAAGGATTTTATAAAAGGGTTACGCCTAAACTCCGAAAGGGAATACATCCATTGTCATTTACTCAAGGCATTAATCCGGTTGTGAACGCCGGAACTTATTGAGAACTTACGAAAAATCGCCCTCAATCCCCCTTTGCAAAAGGGGGAAGAAGTCTGAATGCTCGGACTTATTGAGGAGTTACTTGAGAAATGGTAAAAAACTCTGAAAATATGTTTTCTCCTGAAAGTGTGTGCAAGGTCCTCTTCAAAAAAGGGCTCATAACGGCAGCGCATGGACGGGAAATCCTGAGAAAGGAAAAGAACATTCGAAGGAAACTGGTAAGGGCGCGAGCCATGGCTGAGGCTTCCTTGCCGGCAAAGAGCAGGATTTCGAGCAGAATCACTGTCATAGATGTGATTGCATCCCTGGATCTGGAGAGGGCGGACAATCCCGGCAAGGCACTTGACGAGGAGGTCATTTTCCAGATACTTGCCGAGGAATGGAAAATCCCATTTAAAAAAATAGACCCTTTGCAGTTGGATTTAGACCTGGTGACCGATACTATTCCCAGGTCGTTCGCCATGAAGCACCTGGTCCTTCCTGTCGGTATTGAAGACGGATACATGGCCGTTGCAACGCCAAATCCATTCAATGTGGAAGTAATGGAAGATATTGCGCGCGTCAGCCATATGAAGGTAAGGCCGGTTGTAAGCACAAAGACGGATATCCTGAGATTGATGAATGAATTCTTTGGCTTCAAGCGTTCTATCGCAGCAGCAGAGCATCAGTTCGCCGGCCCTTCTGTTGACCTGGGAAATCTGGAACAATATGTTCGGTTGAAGTCTGCGGACGAACTTCCATCAGATGATCACCACATAATAAACGCTGTAAATCATTTATTTACTTATGCATTTGAGCAAAGGGCAAGTGATGTCCATATCGAGCCCAAGCGGGATGTCAGCCTTGTGAGGATGCGGATCGACGGAGTCTTACATACTGTTTATAGTCTTCCCAAAAATGTGCATGCTGCTATCCTGAGTCGTATAAAAACACTTTCACGGATGGACATGGCCGAGAAAAGAAGGCCGCAGGATGGACGGATTAAGACAGATAAAGGAGATTCGGAGGCCGAGATAAGGGTGTCTACGATTCCTGTGGCCTTTGGAGAAAAAGTGGTCATGAGGATTATGGACCCTGATATCCTTTTTCAGGATCATGAGAGGCTGGGATTTACACCCGGAGACTTGATGCGCTACCACCAGTTTATTAACATGCCTAACGGGATTGTGCTCGTGTGCGGCCCGACCGGAAGCGGTAAATCAACAACCCTTTATTCGACACTCCGGTATCTGTCAACGCCTGAGATCAATATTACGACCGTTGAAGACCCTATCGAAATGGTGCATGAAGATTTCAACCAGATCGCAGTTCAGCCTGTGCTGGGTATAACCTTTGGATCGATTTTAAGAAATATACTCAGGCAGGACCCGGATATTATTATGGTTGGCGAGATGCGGGATCTTGAAACAGCCGAAAATGCCATACAGGCGGCATTGACCGGGCACCTGGTTCTAACCACTTTACATACCAACGATGCCCCTTCGGCCATTACCCGTCTTCTGGACCTGGGGATACCTCCGTTTCTGATCCAATCAACGGTGATTGGTGTGCTTAGCCAGCGGTTGGTCCGGAAGATATGTGTCCATTGCAAAGAGTCCTTTGAGGTAGAGAGCAGTGAACTGAGCGCCCGGGGTCTGGACTTGGCAAAAGACGGTCCAGTCAAACTCTATCGTGGCGTGGGCTGTAGCAAGTGCCGTGGGACCGGATATCTGGGGAGGATCGGAATCTATGAAGTGCTGCCCTTTACAGAACCCATTAAAAAGATCACAACCGCCGAAACGAATTTACAAACCCTTCGCGAGCAGGCCCTGAAAGAGGGAATGGTTACACTCAGAGAAAATGCCATAAAAAAACTCCTTGGGGGGGAAACGACTTACCAGGAGGTCCTAAGGGTTACATGGGAACACCTGTAACCCGCAATCTGTAAACTCATTATGCTTGTTCACCTGAGCATCTCCAATTTTGCGATTATCAAAAAACTTGAGTTCTCCCTGAAGTCCGGGCTCAATATCCTGTCAGGAGAGACCGGTGCAGGAAAGACCATTATCATCAATGCCATGAATTTAATCCTCGGTGGCCGGGCATTTGCAGATCTTATCCGCAGCGGATGCAAAGAGGCCAGCGTAGAAGCCCTTTTCGAGTTTCCGGAGAACCGGTCGTTGACTGAAATGTTATCTCAATTTGGGTTTTCCTTTAAAGACGAGCTTTTGATCAAGAGAAGCATTTTCCGGGAGGGCAGGAATAAAATCCTCATCAACGGCTCCATGGCGACCTTGCAGATGTTATCCCGTGTGGGAGCCATATTGATCAGCATATCCGGGCAGCATGAGCACCAGCTTCTCCTTAAGCAGGATAATCATCTATATTTATTAGATAATTTTGGAGGCCTTTCGGATGAGAGGCTTAATCTGAACGAATTGTTCAATGCGTACAAATTATTGAAGGACGAGATTAATCACCTAAAAAAAGATATTACCGAGACGGGGGAAAGGCAGGATTTAACACAATTCCAGATGCAGGAGATCGAAAAGGCAGATATCATCCCGGGGGAAGACGTCAGGGTGGCTGAAGAAAAAAGGCGTCTTCGGCATTCAAAAGAATTATTGGAGATCGTCACAGAAGGATATCAGCGTCTTTATGAGAGGAATGATTCTGTTCTTTCTTCAATCGCTCAGTGTATCAAAAGCGTGGACAAAGGGGCCGGGATAGACCCGGGACTCGGCCCTATCAAGGAATCTCTTGCTGAGATTGAAATAAAGCTTGAAGATGCCTCCTTTGCGCTCAGAGATTATGAAAAAACTGTACATATGGACCCTAACAGGCTGGAAGAACTGGAAGAGAGGTTTGAACTCCTGAATGGCCTCAAACGAAAGTATGGTCCCACTCTAAAAGATGTCCTGAAATACAAGAATAAGCTGGCCTCCATGATGTACGACTTAGATGAAAAAAAGGGGAAGCTGGACAAACTCGAAAGAGAATGCCAGGACCTGGAAACAGACTTGATATCTCGCGCCGCAGCACTTTCAAGGAAGAGGCAAAAGGCGGCAGGAGGATTGGAAAAGGCAGTGGAGAAGGAGCTTAAGGATCTTCACATGGCCGAGACTAAATTCAAGGTGAAGTTTGACCAATGGCATGATGAGCAAGGAGAATTGAAGGATGTTAAAGTTGAGGAAGTGAAATTGGATGGTCTCGACCAGGTGGAGTTCATGATCTCGCCCAATATTGGGGAGGACTTGAGGCCCCTTGCAAGAATTGCTTCCGGGGGTGAACTCTCCAGGATCATGCTGGCACTCAAAACGATTCTTGCAAGAAGTGGTGCCACAGCAGAGATTATTGGAGAAAAGCTTTCATCCCTGGCAGCATATCACCAAATATTGTGTATTACCCATCTGCCTCAGATCGCAAGCCAGGGGCAAAATCATTTTTTGGTCAGCAAGGAGGTTGTTAAAGGACGAACCCAGACCATCATTTCAGGATTAGAACCCGAAGAAAGGGTCCGGGAAATTGCCCGCCTTTTGGGAGGAAAGGAAATAACCCCGCGTGCAGTGGCCCATGCGCGGGAAATGCTTGGAAAATAGTCAATCGCCAACGGCTCTAATGGTCTGACCGGCCAGGAATGATCCTCCTACCACTGGTACTGCCAGGGAATGATTTTCCATTATGGAAGTTGTCTTTATCTTTCCTACCTTTTTTCCTAAAATGTCAAACGATCTACCTGCCCGGCAAGTGATTGATTCACCACGAGCGAAAACCGTAAACAATTGATCAGGGCGAACACCAACGTCCTCTCCCCCATTAATCTTGATCATACTGTTTTCCACGGCAAGAATTTTTCCGGTCCAGGGCTCTTTTACCAGATCCTCGATTACAGCGGCAGACTGGCGCTTCAGGATACGGGGCATTTTTGCTTCAATAATTTGATCGATGACCTCATTTTCATCCCGGCCTGGCAGCTCGTCTATCAAGAAGTCCATTTCCTCTGAATCGAGTTGGGTTAGATAAAGGCACCCGCTGGTCGTGTCGATGATATTAACGGTCATGGAGATCTCAATAATGCGGGATATGTCACGGAAAGGCCAGATGCCGGTCTTTCTTGTGGTTGCCTCCAGAGGGTTCAGAACCGCGATGATGAGGGCATTCATTCCTAAATCCTGGGCTCTCTTAACGAGTTCAGGGGGGATGACGACGCCAAATTCAGGTGATTTGCTGTCAGTACCTGAATGAATGTCCTGGGGACCCTGAAAGAGCAGAAGATGGGGGGATTCCTTCAGAAGTTCAACAAAGTTGGCAGCTATTTGTGCCGTTCTCTCCTGCCCGAATCCTGCCTGGTCTACCAGTGGTGCGATCATGACCCGTTTTTTGAGGTCGTGTGCACCGGGGACTATTTTGTCAACTACAGATTTTGTAGTGCTGCAGCCTGACAGTGCGAAAAACAAGAGTGACAAGAAAAAGGAACTTCTTAAAATAAAATATTGTTTTTTCATGCAGTGCCTCTATTCAAAATTAGAATACAATATCAAAAACCTTGAATTCTCCCTGCCATTCCAACTGCGTTTCATGGACTTGGGACACTCCTGCGGCAGGTGGCCCGTGATTACACCAGGAGGTTAATTCCTTTACTTGATCTTCCGGCCCTTCTGCCACTACCTCCACTGTACCATCAGGCCGATTCCTAACCCAGCCGAAAACACCCAAAGAAACGGCCTTTCTGCGCGTGGAGTCCCTGAACCATACCCCCTGAACTCGGCCTTCAATAATAAGGTGTATTCTTATGTTACTCATGGGATGTCCTCTTCAGTTTTCTTGAACTTTAACGCAAAGGCCCATCTTGGGCTATTGGATTTCTGGCCGAGCTCAGCCTGCAAATCGAGCTGGTTGACCTTTACCACGGCACCATTGATTTCAAAAGGAAACTGGCTTTTTGTCTCCTCAAGATGGTGACAGTAGTCTATGACCTCGCTGATGCTACTGCATACTCGGATATAGGGCCTGTTAACCCGAAGCCCCCACTGCTGCAGGGTAATCATTAATTCCTTCTGGGTGTTGAATTTGGGTCCGCTCATCTCCCCGATGCCAAAGCAGAATATATTGAGAGGCCTTTTCGCAGTAACTCTGGGGTCAAGTTGCCTCAAGGAATCCGCTGCTGCGCTCTGGGGGTTCTTGAAGGCTGGAAAGCCCCTTTCGATTCCATCCCGATTCAAAGTTGCAAAGGCCTCTGTCTCCATATACACTTCACCCCTCACCTCCAGGAGATCAGGAATGGGTTTCCCATTTGCCTGCTCTATCAGGGTTAATGGAACAGAGAGAATGGTCCTGATGTTCGGGGTCACATTTTCTCCCACGAAGCCATCCCCTCTTGTGGAAGCAACTGAAAGGGCACCTTTTTTGTAGACTAACTCCACGGTTAGGCCATCTATTTCAGGCTCTACCGTATAATCAATCGAAGTATTGTCTCTTAAGAATTTTTTAGTCCTTTCATCAAAATCGGTAAAATCTTGAACATGGTAACCCCTCTCAAGGCTGAGAATGGGCAGGGGATGCTTTACCTCAGAAAAGGCTGCCTGGGACTGGGCACTTAAACGAATTTTCTCTACAGTTTTTTTCATATCATAAGTTACTTTACAGAGCCCGCAAGACGCAACAGTACTTTACCCGCTGCTCGCGAGGACTTTTTGAGTAAGGGGTTGGAGAAACCCGGACGCCACTTAAGCTGAAAAAGTTCATCAGAAACCACAAGCAACCCCGCCATTGCGACTGACCGGTAAAGCGCCACGGTCATAAGGGCTGATATTTCCATTTCCACAGCCAGGATGCCTTGATCCTGAAAGGTCTTCACCTTATCCGGAGTCTCCCGATAGAGTGCATCTGTAGTCCATACCGAGCCCCTGGAGAAGGGTAAACTCTGTTGTATGAGCGCCTCTTCTAACATGCGGTTAAGCGCTGTATTTGATTCAGGGAGTCGATTGGAGATGGGATAGTGATTGGAAGTCCCTTCCTCGGACACAGCGTTAGTGGGAATGATGAGATGTCCGGTGGGTAAATCCGGCTGCAAAGATCCGCACCACCCTAGGACCCATATCTTTTTTGCTCCGAGGACGATCAACTTTTCCATGGCAATGACTGCCTGAGGGGCACCCAGGAAGGGGCCTGCAAGGGTAAACGGGGACTGGGTCCCTTTGTTTGCCCGGTATAAGTGGTATAAGTTCATGTCACTAAAGGAGAGTTCTTCAGCTTTTGACGCCTGGACAAGGAATTGAAGCTCCGATGGAATCATAACCATAAGGGCATCCCGTTCTACATCAGGGTCCCTTTTTCCTTTAACCGGGCGGATTATTCCTTCATTATTTTTGATGCTGGCATCCAATATGAATATTTGTCCTTTAAGTAACTGGTTCTGGGTTCACAGTTGGTCGCTTTGCGCTCTTCATAATTCTTGAGATAGGTGGTAAATCCACAAACAGTCCCACCGCGGCGGGATTCAATCTCCATCTCTCTCCAACCGTGAACCTGAGTTACGAAATATTAAACACTATAATCTTCCTTGGCAACATCAAAATTAAGTGGCTTGGATGTTTCCAGACGTTAAACCAATATTATAATAATATTTTGATGGAAAAAAGATTAATATATGATAACATTTAAGAAAGCGTGTTAGAGATGTATGCAGAAATGTTCCAATTACAGCGGTGTAAGGACATAATTGTAGGTAGTTGAACGATTTTTATTGACATAATATTTAAATCCGAATTAAATTAGAGGATTTAGTTTCCAATGGTTGTTCACTTATGTTTGAAAGCCTTACCGAAAAATTAAATAGTGTATTCAAAAAAGTAACAGGGCGTGGCAGATTAAGCGAGGCCAATGTCCAGGATGCTTTAAGGGAGGTGCGTTTAGCCCTCCTGGAGGCGGATGTAAACTACAAAGTGGTAAAAAAGCTTGTGGAGGACATCCGCCAGCGAGCTGTGGGACAGGAAGTCCTTGAGAGCCTGACCCCGGGCCAGCAGCTCATCAAGATTGTCAATCAAGAGCTCTCCCGGCTGATGGGTGAAGCCAATCAGGGGTTGCAATTAGTTGGGAGAACACCTCATGCGTTGATGCTTGTAGGGCTTCAGGGCTCGGGCAAGACCACAACAGCCGCGAAACTGGCTAATTATCTCCGTAATCAGGGACGACATCCTTATCTTGTTCCTGCGGATATTTACAGGCCGGCTGCCATTGACCAGCTAAAAAAACTGGGGTCTCAAATAGAGGTCCCTGTCTACCAGACAGATCCTGGGCAAAAACCGGAAGAGATCTGCCTGAATGCATTATCTTATGCAGGAAGAGAGGGCGCAGATGTCTTGATTATTGATACTGCAGGGCGCCTTCATATTGATAAGCCCCTGATGGCTGAATTGGTCAGGATCAAGGAAAAAATCAATCCTGCTGAAATCTTGCTGATTGCAGATGCCATGACAGGGCAGGATGCAGTCAATGTGGCGAAGCAATTTGATGAAAGCCTGGGTGTTACAGGTATAATTCTGTCCAAGATGGAAGGTGATGCAAGGGGCGGCGCTGCATTGTCCATCAAGGCAGTAACCGGCAAACCCGTCAAGTTCATCGGTGTTGGAGAGAAAATTGACGCCCTTGAGCCTTTTCACCCGGAAAGAATGGCCTCTCAAATTCTGGGAATGGGAGATGTGCTTTCTCTCATCGAAAAGGCCCAATCTGAATTCGATGAAAAAGAGGCCCTGAAGCTTGAGAAAAAACTCAAAAAAAACCAATTTGACCTTGAAGATTTCCAGGCCCAGTTACAGCAAATGAAAAAGCTTGGATCTCTTGACCAGATACTTGGCATGCTGCCGGGAATGGGGCAACTCAAGAAATTGAAGCAGTACAAACCTGACGAGAAGGAGCTGGTGAAAGTAGAGGCCATAATAAATTCCATGACCAGGGGGGAGAGACGTCAGTATAAGATTATAAACGGGAGCAGAAGGCGGAGAATCGCCAGGGGCAGCGGAACGACAGTACAGGATGTGAATCGCCTGCTAAAGAACTTTACGCAAACAAAAAAGATGGTGGAACGTTTTTCCAAGCAAGGTTATGCAAATATGCCATCATTATTTGGCTAAAAATGAAATAAAAAACTACTTATCTTGGAAGAGGAGACAGAATAAAATGGCAGTTAAAATTAGGTTAACAAGAATGGGAGCAAAAAAGAAGCCTTTTTATCGATTTGTTGCTGCTGATTCTAAGGCACCGCGCGATGGTAGATTCCTCGACATATTAGGAACTTATGACCCTATGAAAGATCCAGCAGAGGTAAAGGTGCATAAGGAAAAAGTCAATTACTGGCTGGGAAAAGGCGCACTCGTTTCAGAGTCTGCCAGGGCCATTTTGAAAAAGCAAGGACTGTTGGGGCTTCATTGAACAGCAAGTTGAGGTGACGTGGTGGCGCAACCAAATACGGAGGTGACTCGGCATGAAGGATTTAATCGCATATATAGCCAAAGCGCTAGTGGATAAGCCAGAGGAAGTGAACGTCACAGAAATAGAGGGAGAACAGACCTCTGTTATTGAACTAAAAGTAGCCAAGGAAGATCTTGGAAAGGTCATAGGCAAGCAGGGCCGCACAGCACGGGCTATGAGGACTATTCTCAGTGCAGCCTCCACCAAGATAAGAAAACGATCGGTTTTGGAGATTATTGAATAGCCTTGCCCCGGGCTTCGTCAGGCAGTTTGCTCCTTGTTGGTAAGGTAATTGGTCCTCACGGTTTGGGAGGCCTTTTACGGATCTGGGCCTATGCAAGATCCGAAGCCTCTTTCCTGGACGCGGAGACTGTTATGCTGAGGTCTGTTTCAGGTGAGACCCATGAATATACAGTAACCTATATAAGGCCTCATAAGAATTTTTTCTTAATGAGGTTGGACGGGTTAAGCGCTGTAGGTGAGGCAGCAGAATACAGGGGCGCTGACATTTTTGTCAACAAAGAGGCCGTTGCCCGCAGTGACGATGAATATTTTTGGTACGAACTTCTGGGACTTAAAGTTTACCTGGATACAGGGCAATATGTGGGCACAATATCAGAGATTATACCCACAAAGGCCCATGACATTTACGTGGTAAAGGAGGGGGACAAGGAAGTCTGTATCCCTGCCATATACGAAGTTGTCAAGGAAATTGACATTGCAAATAAAAAAATGGTCATTTCGGCCTTGGAGGGATTGTTGGAGTTGAATGAAGTTTGATGTTCTCACTATATTTCCCGAAATGGTTTCCGCCAATCTGCAAGAAGGTATTCTTGGACGGGCGGTCAAGAGGGGGATAGTGGATGTGAGAATTGTAAATATCCGAGATTTTGCGAGAGGAGCCCACAGGAGCACAGACGACCGCCCTTACGGGGGTGGAGACGGGATGGTAATGAGGCCAGGGCCCATATCTCGATCCCTGGAATCCATTGACAGGGTACGGGGCCGGAGCCATGTAATCCTTCTCAGTCCCCAGGGCGAAAGGTTTGATCAAGAAACCGCATGGGAACTATCTCGCTGGAACCAGATTGTTTTGATATGTGGCCGTTACGAAGGAGTAGATGAAAGGATTAGGCTAACCTGTATTGAAAGGGAATTATCCATTGGGGATTACGTCTTAAGCGGAGGAGAGCTGGCTGCCTTAGTAGTTATGGATGCAGTAAGCCGCCTTATCCCTGGTGTTTTGGGGGGGGAGAGATCGAACCTGGAAGACTCTTTTGAAGACGGACTGCTTGAATACCCACAGTATACACGCCCGAGAGTTTTTCAAGGGCAAGAGGTTCCTCCAGTTCTGTTATCAGGTGACCATGAAAAAATTCGCATGTGGCGAAGGGCCGAGTCATTAAAGAGAACGCTTGAGAGGAGGCCTGATTTGCTCCAAAAGGCCAGACTGACCCCTGAGGATAAGTCGATTCTGGCCAGATTGAAAAAAGAATTTGATACCTTATAAATACTTTATGCGTCTTTACATCGGCCTTGTTCATTTCCCTGTTTATAACAAAAACTACGAGAGAATCGCTTCGGCTATAACCACTATAGATCTGCATGATATAGCCAGGCTGGCCAGGACCTATGCTGCTAAACGGTTTTTTGTTATTACTCCGCTTGACGACCAGCAAAGGCTGGCCGAGAGGATTCGAAGCCACTGGACGAATGGTTATGGAGCCAGGTATAATAGGCACAGAAAGGAGGCAATTGAACTTATTGAGATTGTCCCAGCATTAGAGCAGGCAATCGATGCCATAAGGGCAATGGAGGGAGAAGCGCCTTTAGTCATGGCAACGGATGCCTCAAAACAAAAACACAGGGCCATGTCTTACGAACGTGCAAGAGGTATTGTTCGGAGTGAAAGGGCCGTTATTTTAATATTTGGAACGGCATGGGGCCTTGATCAGTCGGTTATGGAAAGAGCAGATTATGTGTTGGAGCCGATTTTGGGTAGAACAGACTATAATCACCTCTCTGTGAGGACGGCAGCTGCCATCATTTTAGATCGGGTGGCTGGCAGGTAAAATAAGGAGGAATATATGAATATCATTGAAACACTTGAAAAAGAACAGATGCGAGTGGACATCCCGGCTTTTGGTCCGGGTGATACGGTCAAAGTCCATGCCAGGATAAGAGAGGGTCAGAAGGAGCGAATTCAGGTATTTCAGGGAGTTGTTATCAGGAAAAGGAGGGGGAATACAGGGGCTTCTTTTACTGTAAGAAAGATTTCCTACGGTATTGGTGTGGAAAGAATTTTCCCACTTCACTCACCGATTATAGATAAGGTCGAAGTCGTCACCCGCGGTAGGGTGAGAAGGGCTCGACTTTACTATCTGAGGAAACTCAGGGGGAAGGCTGCACGGATTAAGGAAAAAAGGTATTAGTGTTTCATTTTGTTTTTTACTCCACCCAAATCCCTGTCTCTTTTTTCTGAGAGCAGTTCCTCAATATGCGATCCGTTTTTCTACGAAGGCCTTGTCAGAAAGGACGGATATGGCTTGATTGCAGGGGTTGACGAGGCGGGCCGAGGCCCCCTGGCGGGACCTGTTGTGGCCGCCGCAGTGATAATTCCACAAGGCATCCTGTTAACCGGAATCAAGGATTCAAAGATGATGACTGAAAAGGCTAGAGACAATGCCTTTCCAGTAATTCACGATCAAGCCCTGGCCGTTGGAGTTGGGGTTGTGTCGCACAGATATATTAGTAAATTCAATATCTTGAAGGCTGCTCTTGAGGCCATGCGGCGGGCCGTATTGGCCATGGACCCACAGCCGGAATTCCTTCTTGTGGATGGGATCCAGAAGGTGTCTTTACCCCTTCCTCAGCGGTGTTTGATAAAGGGCGACCAGTTAAGCCGAAGTATCTCTGCAGCCTCTGTAGTGGCTAAGGTGTACCGCGATAGGATTATGCGCTCCTACCACAAGATGTATCCTGCCTATGATTTTACCAAAAATAAAGGATACGGGACTCGTACGCATCTCGCGGCACTGAAGCGGTATGGCCCCTCGCCCATTCATCGCCTAACCTTTAAAGGAGTCTTGCAAGTTGACTAAGGAAAGACTCGAACTTGGGAAGTTTGGCGAAGAACTGGCGCTTAGAAAGATCAAGCGCCTTGGGTACAAGAAAATTATATGTAATTTTCGCTGTCCATTGGGAGAAGTGGACATAATCGCAAGGGATGGCGATACCCTTGTGTTTTTGGAAATAAAGACACGTAAGGGCAGGTCGATTGATTATGCGAAAGAGGCTGTGAATGCAAGAAAGAAACGACAGATTTCCAAGGTTGCATTAGCGTATATGAAATCCGAGGACTGCTCTGATGCCAGGGCGAGGTTTGACGTGGTGGCAATCAGTCTGGGGAGAGGCAAGCCCGAAATTGAAGTAATTAAGAATGCCTTTGAATTGGCCTATTAGTACTTTTAGTTCCACGTTCAATGGCTGAAGTACATGGGAACATAAAATCTTTAGAACATGAAAAGCCAGGAAAGCCATAATAGTAAAGAGTGCGGGACCTTGTATGTGGTTTCGACACCCATCGGGAACCTGGAAGATATTACTCTGCGGGCCCTGCGGATTCTGGAGAAGGTTGTCATAATAGCTGCTGAGAACGTAGCTCATACAAGGGGCCTTTGTGGGCATTATAGAATAAAAACGAGGCTTACCAGGTATCACCAATATAACCAGAGGAGTAAGGTCCCTGAGCTACTGAGAGAACTGCGATCGGGTAATGATGTAGCGCTTGTGACGGATGCCGGGTCCCCGGGGATATCGGATCCTGGAGCACTTCTTGTTGGTCGGGCGTTTGATGAAAATATAAGAGTGGTACCAATCCCAGGCGCGTCTGCTGTGATTGCCGGGCTGTCAGTTTCAGGCCTTTCCACAGAAAAATTTGTTTTTTTAGGCTTTTTACCAAACAAATCCGGGAAAAGAAAAAGGGAACTGAAAAAATTGATTTTCGAGACCCGGACAATGGTGTTTTTTGAGGCTCCGCACCGTCTTAAGGCTATGCTCACAGATTTAAAGGAAATACTGGGGAATCGTCAAACGGTGATGCTTCGGGAGATGACGAAGGTATTTGAAGATATAAGGAAGGGGCCGGTAAGTGCTCTTTTGGGGCATCTGACGCCAGACAGGATCAGAGGCGAATTTACACTGGTGGTAGCGGGCAGCGAAGAGGAAAAGGTTGATACCGCTGGGCCCCAGGTGGTGAAAAGAATAGAAGAAATGCTTAAAGAGAAGATGAGCGTAAAGGATATTTCCGGCGTGCTTTCGAGTGAAGAAGGGCTAACATACCGGCAAATCTATAG
>MVDB01000221.1 GCA_002050025.1 Desulfobacteraceae bacterium 4484_190.2 | reverse complement strand
TGCCACAGCTTCTGGATGTGGTGCATCAACTCATGGAGCGGCATGCTGGATGGCGTTTTGTGCTAACCGGCTCAAGCGCAAGAAAGCTCAAGCGGTCAGGAGTGGATTTGCTGGCTGGGCGCGCCGTGGTGAAGACCATGCACCCGTTCATGGCGACTGAGCTGGGCGAGGCGTTTTCCCTGGAAAAGGCGCTCCGGATCGGCATGGTTCCTCTTGTCAATGATGCCCGAAATCCTCAAGAGGCTATCAACGCCTATGTTACCGTCTACCTGAGGGAAGAAGTGCAGATGGAAGGGCTTGTGCGAAACATAGGAGCATTCAGCAGATTTCTGGAATCAGCCAGCCTGTCGCACGGAGCTCTCTTAAATATCGCAAATATTGCCAGGGATAGCCAGGTGGAAAGGAAGACCGTTGAAGGGTATGTTGCAATACTTGAAGACCTATTATTGGCATTCCGCATACCGATTTTTACCAAACGGGCCAAGCGGCGTTTATCTTCACACCCCAAATTCTATTATTTTGATTCCGGGGTCTTCAGATCGGTTCGCCCAGCCGGCCCGCTGGATGCGCCTCAGGAGATTGATGGGGCCGCTCTTGAGGGACTGGTCGCTCAGCATCTCAGGGCATGGAATGCTTACAGGCAAGATGAATGCACTCTCTACTTCTGGCGGACAAAATCAGGCAATGAAGTTGATTTTGTCCTCTATGGGAAGGATACCTTTTGCGCCATAGAGGTAAAAAACACGGAAAAGGTGCACCCCAAAATGCTCAATGGCCTGCTGGCCTTTCAAAAGGACTATCCTGAAGCGGATACCTGTCTTTTATATCGAGGGAAAGACCGGCTAAAGATAAAAAACACCCTTTGCCTCCCGTGCGATGATTTCCTGAAAAACCTAACGCCCCAAAATCCCATCCGATTTTAACCGCGTCTTCGAACCAATAATCTGCAATGGACGAGGCCTGGGAAGTCATATGAACGCTTATCCAGCCACATTTCAATTTGCTTTTCCTTGGAATTTTTTGCAAATGAGTTGAAAGAGCTTATCAGATATTGATCACTGGTTTGAATGGCTAGCTCGATCGCGAAGAGGCCAGTCCCTTCAACCTTGAAAGGCCACAACGGAGGCGTGAGGTGAGAAGGCTGAGGTAGGCTGTGGTGGCGTTCATCATGCGCCAATGGAGGGATTCCATGTCTTTGTATTTCGATCCTGCTCTCGCATTTCTCTTTTCTATTCTGCTGACTTTCCCCAGGATACTGTGATAAGGGACAGGTTTATCAAGCGCGAGCAGGGCGTCTCCCTTAGTCAGGAATGTGATCTCTCCATCGGGTGTGTTACATTTTTGGATAAGGCGATGGAGGAGAGGAGGGCCATGGCAGTTTTTGAAAAACAGGAGGTCTCCTTTTCGCAGGCCATCGGGTGATTCTTTTTTTATGCTCACAATTTCCCCGCCTCGCAGGAAGGGTTTCATACTTTCACCAGTTACCCTGACGCGGAGGGTCAGCCCCCTTTCCAGAATATCTTCAAAAAAAGACAAAGTTTCAGCTTCAACCGGTTTTCTCCGTTTCGCCTGATCAACGCCCTTATGGCCTTGCTGCAATAAACTGCTCAAAAACATCCACAACCTCAACGCTCGGTTTAAAACAGAGTTCATAAAGAGGAACATGGGAAATAAGGTCCTCACAAAAAGCCAGGATTCTGGGCATGATTTCTCGATCATACCAGGGTATGGAAGTCACCGGCAGAATCCTCTCCAACCCCTCCTGAAGGGCAATTTCTTTTATCCGGTTGGCAGGTCCATGGTGAAGGAAAAAAATGCCTGAAAGGGCAACGTCCTTATTGAAAGCTATTCCGGCCTCGCCCGGCCATGGGGTTCCATAGGCCCTGAAGCCCCCATCCATCTTTCTCACCACGATCCTGTCGTCACTGATCAACCCTATCTTTTTTTTGGAAGCAAACTGCCCTGTAATGGTGCTTTTACCTGCGCCGGATTTACCGGGAAATATATATCCTTTCCCATCTACCTCAATCCCTGCTGCATGGAGCAAGGCCCCCCGTCTTCGTGCCAGGGTATACATGAGCAGGATCTGATCCAGGGGATAACTCACGGGATTTGACAGGACTATCCGGCCATTTTTCCGATTGACCATTCTCTCACTCAGATAAATGGTTGCTTCGGCAAAATTCGGCTTCATCCTGGCTACCCAGAAGGGTTGATCGAATCCCGGTGGTTTGAGTGCGATCACTCTGTCAGTACCATCCTGAAACATGGACCAGGACTGACCGCTGTCAAAAAACTTGTCGAGTTTTTCAATGCCCGGGATGTGCCCTGGCTGGAGGCGGATGCGAATATCAGCAGGCATCCGTGCGGGGTCACGGTCTCCTTCTTCCAAAAACGATCGGTACGCTGGCTCAGGTTGCTGGAGGAAAAAACATTTTCCCCTCTCAACCGAAAAACGGATACCCGCAATTTCCAAATCAAGAGAATTCGCCATATCTTTACGACTATTCAAGTAAAAGGCTCAACTTCCTATGAGCCTGCACTGACACAGCTATTAATTGGGCACGGGGTCGCGCCAACATTAAAACCTCCGCCTGCAAGCTTGCACCCAACCCCCAAGACCTCCTCTGCAGCCAGTTCGATCTTCCTGAGCCTCGGTTTTTCATACACGCTTTTCCTTTTCTTCTCTTTCTTCTGATCAGATTGCATGTCGTTCCTCCAGATTTTCCAACCCTTTAATGGCCTCAAAACGAGACATTCCCAGAGCGCAGAGGTACTCGGAACGAATATCTTCCGCGCCGTTTTCCAGTTTAAAAAAACCAGGGCAAAAACCGCAAAGATTCATTTTATCACACTGGTTACAGGCATAAACTGCTCCTGCCTTCCGCTCCCTGATGCGTAGTATGACATCACGCCAGCCTTGCATAAAGCTCCCCTTCAACAGGTCATAGCGGGGATTTGTAACCATCAGACAGGGCTGGAGCCAACCGTAAGGATCAATATGGAAGCTGGTGAGCCCGGCCCCACAATTATAAATTTCACGCCATACTCTTTTGCCATGTTCTCAATATCGTGGAACTCATGGCGATTGAGCGTCATGAGGATAGTCTTTAGCTTCACCTTTATGTCATGATCCAGAAGGGCTTCAATCCCTTTCAGGCATTGTCCATAAGATCCCTGCACGCCCGTGATCTTCTCATACGTAATGGCATTTGCACCATACAGGCTGATCTCAACGGCATGGGGCGGGAGGTCTTCAAAGAGCTTCAGGATACTGTCCGTGATCAAGGTGCCGTTGGTAAAGACGGTGACCAAGAGGCCGTTTCTCTTGGCATGGGAATAAATTTCGCCGAAATCCTTCCTTAAAAGGGGTTCACCGCCCGTGATAAGAAAATTCAGGCATCCGGCCTCGGTAATTTCGTCTATGACGGAAATCCATTGTGGTGTATCAAGCTCCGCTCTTTTCCTTTCTATACCTCCAACCTTGCCTCCGACATATTTTCCACCTCAAAGGCGTTGAGCAGGCTGTCGCGAATACCTTCCAGGCTCTTCTCTCCGTCCAGTTGCTCCCAGATGAATGCCGCCACCGGGTCCAGCGAAAAAATCCGCTCCATATTCGCCAGATCGCCGTATATGGGGACCAGGAGCGTCTCCCCGGCGACCTGGCGAGTGACAATATCATCTTTCCTATGAAACTTCATCGTTAAATTCATCCTCTTCTCTACCTCATCTCCAGGGCCGGATCGCCCAGCAAGTTATAAATGTCCAACATATATGAGGTAGTTCCTGACAAAGAGTAATCCCCAAGTGCCTTCAACACCGCATCGCCAAGCGTCCTCTCCTCATCCTGGAATACTGCGTGGAAGAGTGCCTTATCCAGAATAACCGCCTGGTCATTCATGGAAAGACCCGTGGGTGACCATGCGGCAACAGCGCCACCATCCTGGTGCAGCACCAGCACTTCACTCAAAGAATCATAGCCCGGGATGGCAAACTGGCCTGCAACACAGGTCATGGCGGTCATTACAGGAAGTTTGTCCCCGTTCGTCAGGGAATCTACATCACTTTCCATTAACATTCCCTCCTTCGACAGACGATCCACACCCGCGTGGCCGATGTAGTTCATAAAGAGAGCGCCATTATTGATGCCTTCCCGAACCAGCTGCCGTGCCTCATCCCTCGTGTGCTCAGACAGATAGACCTTCTCCGCGGCATATTCCGGCGGGAGAAGTGCAGCAACAGCATCGCTGTCTCCGGGGAAGTCTCCGCCGTCATCCGGATCATCCGCCAGCATCAGGGTCCTCTTTCTCCATTGGCCGCCAGCACTTTCATATGCCATGATCTTGTCAATGAATATATCGAGCTCCTCAGCAGTCATGACTGGCAATCTTCCTATGGCCATGTCCGGCACCCCATCGTCACCATCCACATCCACCAGATGGTTATCCGACGCAAACAGCCCATAGGGGGTCGCCACCATCATTGACGGTAGCAGGTTATCACCATACCCTTGGTTATCTTTATAATCATAAGTCCCCTCCCCCACCAGGACCACATACCTGGGGGCTTTCCTCCATTTGTGATAAGCATAGGAAAGGAAGTCACGGATCGCTTCCGGGTTGGAAATACCATAGTTGAATTCATCATAAATATCTTCCAATTCCACCACTTTCGTGGTGAGCGCGCGGCCCTCACGGTAGTCTGCGAGCCTCTCGGCTGTCTCTCTCAATTCAGAAGGTGTGATCACCAGATAGTCCGCCCGGTTTCTCCTCCTCTTAAGTCTCGAGGGGGTATCCGGGGCCATGGAAACAGGTGCCATGGATGCCTCAATGTTCACGGCCAAATAAAGCCTGTCTGGCGTCGCCGGCACAAAACTGACGCGATAGTTTCCCGCTTCGCCGTCCACCGTGGTCGCGTTGATTAGCTCTGGTTTTCGAGGATTCGCCAGATCAAATACAAAGATATCGGGGCCGCTGAATCCATCGTTCGTGATTACGGTATTCTCATCACCCCGGACAAAGGCCCTGTCGGCAACAGATTGGTAGTACCTCCGGTAGGTCACATCGAACGAATCTACATAAAAAATGCTGTAAGGT
>MVDB01000048.1 GCA_002050025.1 Desulfobacteraceae bacterium 4484_190.2 | reverse complement strand
TATTTAGCACGCCGGTCCGCAATTACCCCTAAATGAAAAACTCCAGGTTTTCTATGCCACAATAAACCATACGTCCAGATATCGGTGCCATTTGAGCGAGTATACTTGTCCATCATCGGCTAAGATCTTGAAATAATCATGGTCTTGGCCGCACCAGAATTCCAGGACCTTCACCACCTGAAATTTCTGCTGATCCATCACGAAATAAAGAGGCCGTTCATTTGCCTTATACCCAGAATAGGCAACGACTTCTATCTTTATGTATTTCGAGTCTTTTTGCATAATATAAGCAAATTCTCACCCCTCTCTGGTCTTTTAGGGGGATTTTTTTGACCGAATTCAATCTGACTTTGACGTTTCCCTGTACCGTAACCAGGGTAAGTGTAAGTTCTCAATAAATTTGGGCTACATTAACAAAATCTCCTCTCCGAGCCGTAGGCCCTACGGGCTGGAAGCGGCGCCGGAGGCCTCAGTCCCCCTTTGCAAAAGGGGGAAGCAGTCGGAATGCCCCGACTTATTGAGATGTTATGTAAATATTGTGTAAATTCTCGATATTTGACCAAGTTAAAATCTATTTTGACGTTGCCGTAAAGTTACCTCTAACACACTTGTTTCCTTTACATCTGTGTGTTAAGCTCCCCACGATTTTATAGGAGGAGGTTATCTCAAACCATGAATCAAGAAAAAATTGTGACACGGTTTCCACCCAGCCCGACCGGCTATCTGCATATCGGTGGGGCGAGAACGGCCCTGTTTAACTGGCTTTTTGCCAGGCAAAAAGGCGGAAAATTCATACTCAGAATCGAGGATACGGACAAGGCAAGATCCTCTGATGAAACTACAAAGGCCATCATAGAATCCATGGAATGGCTCGGCCTTGACTGGGATGAAGGGCCCTATTTCCAGTCACAGAGATATGATATTCATAATACTTTTATAGAACGTCTCCTTTCCACCGGTCAGGCCTACCATTGTCATTGCTCACCGGATGAGCTGGAACGGGCAAGAAAAGAAGCAATGGCCAAAGGGCTAAAGCCCAAATATGACGGTAAATGCCGTGATTTGGAGCTTGGCCCGGCCCCGGGTTCAGTGGTGCGGCTCAAGACCCCCCAAACCGGGATAACACAATTCAATGATCTGGTTAAGGGCCATATCCGTTTTGATAATGAAGAACTTGACGACCTTATTCTGAGGCGATCGGACGGCAGTCCAACCTATCACATGGCCGTAGTTTCCGATGACATCAGCCTTGGCATTACGTATGTTATCCGTGGAGATGATCATGTAAACAACACGCCCCGGCAAATATTGATCTACAAAGCCCTGAGGGAACCCATCCCCCAATACGCCCATGTACCCATGATCCTTGCCCCGGACAAAACAAGGTTAAGCAAACGACATGGGGCAGTATCGGTCCTTGCCTACAGAGATATGGGTTATCTACCCCACGCTTTACTCAACTCGCTGGCAAGGTTAGGATGGTCTTATGGAGACCAGGAAAAATTTACAAAAGAGGAGCTCATTGAAAAGTTCTCACTCAAAAACGTGGGAAAATCTGCAGGTGTCTTTAATGCAGATAAGCTTCTGGACCTGAATGCCTGGTATATTCGCAACTCTTCAGATGAGTTTCTCGCTCATGAGCTCATCCCTTTTATGCAGCAATTCGGCTTTAAGGAACTGGCGCAAGAAAAAGTTAAGGCAGCAGTTGCCACACTAAAGCCAAGAAGCAAAACCCTGTTGGACATGGCTGAAGGAGCCCTCTTCTATTTTCAGGAGAAAATCACCTATGAAGAAAAGGCAAATGACAAATTTCTACAGCCGGATATCCTGGGACTGCTTGAAGACATCCACGGCAGAATTGAAAAAGCATTTGAATTCAAGCAGGCAGATATTGAAAAGATTTTCGTGGCATTTCTCGAAGACAATGATATCAAGCTAAAAAAAGTGGCACAGCCGCTCAGAGTTGCCCTTACCGGTAAGACGGCAAGCCCGGGTATCTTTGAGGTGATGGAAGTTTTAGGCAGGGAAACGGTGCTCGAAAGGCTTGAAAAGGCCATCACTCATATTCGGTCTAAGGCATAATCAGTCGATATAAACCGGTTCCCTTAGAATAAATTTTATGGCGTTTGCCGCCACAGCGGATATTCGAGGGTGGGTCTCCTTTAAATTGGCGATCTGCCTTAGATGATCCGCTGTCCTCATAATGAGTGATGCCATGTCCCCTTCATTCACAGGCACATAGGTCAAAAGCTGCTCCCATTGGACGTTTCTGGCCCACATGAAAAGGGCAGCAGCAGGCCAGAAAAGAATGGGTGAAGACTCAAATCCCCGTTTGCTTTTCAAATTTTTTATATTTTCAATATCATCAATTATTTTATTAAAGTTTTCCTTGACCTCAGTTAAATCAAAAACCCCATCGACCAATGGCTCCAGCTCAAGGGTCCTGTCCCATACAAAAGGAGCTAATCCCCCTGCCATGATTTCAGGGGTAACATTATCTAAGGCCCCCCTCCTGATTGCTTCTGCAATCAACAAGGGTTGATCCAGCCTCAAATTGGATGCCCAATGACCGTCCAGGGTTAAGCTGTTTGCCTGATCCACAAAACCGGTTTCCTGCAAAAACCTCACATGACGTTTGAAACTGAGCCACAACCCACCCCCCATTCCCTCCATTTGTATTCCTAAGGCCTGAAGATCGCGGAGCAATTTCATGAGTCGCTTCTTCTCTTTCCCATGACAGGTTCTTACATGGGCACAGGTTTCGCACGGAATCGTACTATAGCGAATTCTCTCGCTGACCTGCCTGGCTTCCTTCTTCAATTCCAGCCTTTTGTGGATATTTTCCAGGATTTCGTAAGGATCGCTAGTATCGCATTTACCTCCTGAAAGAATGTTTTTTAACCTTGCTATTAGTTCATCCCAGCGTCTCTTGACAAAAGGCCCGGTTTCTCTTTCCTGGAAGGAAGCAAATGAAAGACCAATAAGGTCCCTGACCTCCAGTGGGGTATGAGACAGAAGTAAGTTCAAGGTCATTGAAAAATTGATATGAATCTGGCTCACAAGGGGCTCGGGAGGAGCATTATTCAGTTCACTAAGGAGTTGCAGGTCCTGGTGCAGACCTGGAATCACAACCCCGAACCCGATCCGATCCTTCCCCCTCCGGCCTGCCCGTCCAACCATTTGATGAAAATCTGTTGCCGTCAGATCAGCGAATTCGCGTCCATTGTAACGGTCGCTTTGCACAAGAACAACGGTCCTTGCAGGGAAATTCACCCCGGCTGCCACTGTGGATGTAGAAAAAATAGCCTCCAGATACCCTTTGCTCATCATTTTTTCGATGAGAGCCTTCCAGTAAGGAAGTTGTCCCCCATGATGGGAACCAACCCTGGATTCCAGAAGCGGTCCCATCTGCCGATGTCCCTCAAGATGAGGGTAATCCCTTAAAAATGCGCTTGTAGCTTGTTTGAGTGACGCATTTACCCTGGGCTCAATATCTGATTGGACGCAGGTGAAAATGGCCCGGTCACAGTCAGATCTTGACTTCAAAAAAAAGATCGCCGGCAACAGATTCAGTTCGCGTAATTGTCGGATAATCCTACCGTAATCCGGTTTTTTCCACCGGCCCCATCCACCTCCCCTGGAGGATAAAAATTTCTTGACCTTGGGGCTAAGACCTTTTTTGCCTGCTAAAGGAACAATAAGGCCCTCATTGAAAAGGAAAAGCATTTCCAGGGGAACGGATCGCTCTCCTGAGCGTACTACGCGATTTGGGGTCCCACGAATCTCTCTCAGCCACTCACAAACCTCTTCTGCATTGGAAACAGTTGCTGAAAGCAGCAAAAGTCTGACACTTGATGAAAGATAGATAAGTACCTCTTCCCATACGACGCCTCTGTCAGGGTCGCTCAGATAGTGGGCTTCATCCAGGATCACGAGATCCGCACGAATACCGGTTCCTTCATGCATGGCATCATAGAGCTGGTTCCTAAGAATCTCCGTTGTACCTACAATGACGGGTGCCCGGGCATTCTCCTTGCGATCCCCTGTCAGAATACCACAATTGGAAGGTCCAAATTCATGACAGAATTCCTGATATATTGAATTGGAAAGGGCCTTGAGGGGTGACGCGTACCACACGCTCAGCCCTTCGGCAAGAAATGATTGGATTGCCTGGGAGGCAATCCAGGTTTTTCCGGAACCTGTTGCGGCGCTGACGAGCACGTCATAGTCCTTGATCAATTCCAGTGCTTCCCGCTGAAATGGATCTGCCCTGAAGGGCTCAGATTCCGGTACTCCTATTTTACGGAAAATTGACCTTAATTCCGGGTCTATCCTGGGTTTTCCATAACGGGCCGGCCTGTGCAGACTTGAATGCACATACGCCTTGACCCTGTCATGCCTTTTCCTGCTCGACCGGGCTTTTGCAGGCCTTCGATAGAACTTTTTATCCTTGCTCATAGCTCAGTGGGAAGCGAGCTTACCTTATGTATAAACACTTGAAGGCTCCTTTACCCGACCATTCAGCAACTTTAGGCATTTTAGACACTCTAACTATCTCTTCTATTTGACCAGTTCCGAGGAAACCAGGTTCATGTCATTGAGTGTTCCATTCATGGTTAGGGCCATATTAAGGGCGCTCAGCGCCTCTCCTACTTCATCAATGGTTTGATTACAGCCATAGATGATCTTGAGACCATTCAGATAGACTCTTTCAACAGCATCCCTTGCAAAAAGCCTTGCTGTGGCATTCATGAATTCACGAGATCGGCTCCCATCTCCTGTATAAAAAGCCGCCTTATGGCATAGCGCTCCCCCCACCTCGCACCATGTCATCATATCAGCAAGCAGGAACATCACGTATTGAGATTTGGTCAACTTATATTTACGAGCGGCCAGAATCACTTCATTCATTGCCCTAACTGCCCGCGCTAAAAGAGGTCCCGCACATTCCTCTGGTAGCTTGTCCAGACCGTCAGCTATTTTCCCATAGAAGCCGCCCTTGGAACGAACCGTTTCTCTCATTCGGAACATTGAAATAATACTTCTCTGTATCTCGCTGGTCCCTTCATAAATAGGAAGAATCTTGACATCTCGCTTTATCTTCTCAACTTCATATTCCCGGATGTAGCCATATCCGCCAAAGGCCTGGATCCCATCGTCGGCCATAGCATCACCGGCCTCTGTAGCAAAATATTTTGCAATAGAACCCTCCACCTGAAGGTCCTCTTCACCGTCATCAAGCCTGTGGGCTACTTCTTCTATATGGGCCCTGGCCGCTTCAAGTTCCACAGCATGAGGAACCAGTAATTTATGGGTATACCCCTGCTTTTCGGACAGAGTCGTTCCGAATTGCACCCGCTCTTTGGAATATTTAATGACCCTTTCAAGCGATGCCATGCCTCCCCCCAGGCCGAATGTTGCAACCATCAACCTGGTAAATCCAAAAACCTTATTGGCCTCTTTTAACCCCCTTCCTTCAACACCTCCTATGAGATTCTCCGCAGGGACGAAAAGGTCCTCTAAGGTCAGCGGGCAGGTATCAGAGGCCCGGATACCATGTTTGTCCTCGTGTTTCCCCGGGATCAATCCTCTGGCCCCGGACTCTACAACAAAAAACGAAGGGCCTTCCGGCGTATCCGCAAGAATCGTATAAAGATCTGCTACACCGCCGTTTGTAATAAACTGTTTTTGCCCGTTTAGTTTGTATCCCTTTATTTGGCCCGCATCATCCAGCACGCGCTCTGCCTTTGTCTTCAGGGCCTGGACATTAGATCCAGCCTCTGGCTCAGTGACTCCATAGGCTACAACAAGCCCTTGCTCTGCTATCTTTGTAATGTACTTCTCCTTTTGTTCAGGTGTAGCACCTACCCGGAGCGGATCCATGCCCAGACATATGGCCAAAAAAGAAGTGGCTATGCCAAGATCCATTTTTGCCATTCTTTCGGATATCATGGCAATTTCTGACGGGCAGGCACCAAGCCCCCCGTACTCTTCAGGTACAAAAATAAGGTGAAGCGCAATTTCAGGCCCCAGCATAAATCGAATAAGCTCCTCGGGAAATTCACCTTTTTGGTCCATTTCCAGTTTGGTTTCAAGAGAGAGTTTCTCTCTTTCCAGCTTGGCAATAGTATCAAGTACCATGGACAATATTTCCGGGTCCATTCTTTCCTGTTGTGCCATTCACAATCCTCCCTGTTCTGTTTTGCTGGCATATTTATTAAACGCCTAATATTCCTAATTCTTAATCTTGTTCTGCCGATACTGATAATATGCATCTCTCAATGCAACATAAGGGTCAAGAGCGGCCTTTTTGAGCGCCTCATACTCTCCAAGAGATAGAGAAGTAGTATTTACCATCTCATATCCCCTAATTACAAACCATTCACCGAAATCCATGCTGACCCAGGCTGCAGGATCAAGATACATATCTCCCACAAACCCAACTGTTCCTCGAACACTGGAGGGACCCAAAACCGGCCAATTGATAAAAAACCCCGGTCCAAGCCCATACAATCCCAGTGTCTGGCCAAAGTCTTCATCCTGTTTTTCAAGTTTTAGTGCTGTTTGTGCCGGGTCCATCATACCGAGCATACCAACGGTCGAATTTACAAGAAACCTGAGTAATTCGGTACCAAAGCCTATGAATTTTCCCTGTAAGAGGCAATTAACAGCACGAATAGGCATTAACAGGTTGGAAAAGAAATTGCGGACACAGATCCTGAATTGATCTGGAGTCACCTTCTTATAACCGGTCGCAACTGGTTTGAGGACCCAGAAATAGAGTTTATCGTTAAAGTGAAAAAAAACCCGGTTAATGGGCTCAAAGGGATCACGAATAAAACCTACTTCCATTTCTCCTTCTGGTATATCATCAAACTCCTCTTCGTCTTCCTCCTGCTCAGGGCTACCCTTTTGGCAAAGGCTCAAAGGTCGAGTACGGCCCATTGAATGGCTCCCTTCTTGGCTAACATCCAAATCCATCACTGCCACAAGGTAGCTGCCACCCACATCCTGTATCAAAAAACCGCATCCGCCTCCCTCCTGAAAAGAGATCGATGATACAGCCCCCTCCGCTGCAAAACAAGTGGTCTGGGAAACCCCCAAAAAGAAAATGGAAAGAACAAAGATCCGGAAAAAGATTCTCACGCAGCGTGAATTCCTTTCATTGTGATATTTGATATAGCCGCAAAAAGGCCAAAATATACAAAAATAATAATTTAACTATTGGAATATCCAATAGTTATGGGCACTAAAAATATAAATTTGGACTTTTTACAAGACCATCATATTTAGCTTTTTGCAATACAGCTTGGTATTTTCAACTGACCAGTTCCTCTTACAAACATGTAAAATTGTAATCTGATGCTGATAAGGCGCTTAAGGTTCCTCAACTTTGGCCTTTAGTTTTTTAATAAAATCTTTATAGGAGGACCTCACAATGATGCTGTTGAATTGGTTGCGATAATTGTTAACGAGGCTGACACCCTCAATTGATACATCATAAACCAACCAGTCATCATTTGTCTTCTTGAGCCGGTATTCTACAGCAATTTCTGTCCCCTGGTTGGTCAAAATTTTGACCTTAACAACCCCGTACTTCCCATCAACCTCCTCTCCTTCATAAAACACCTTTTCTCCGGAATAGTCCTCAACCCTGTCCAAATAGGTCTGTTCCAACAGCCTTCCGTATAAATCAATAAATTCTTTCTTTTCTTCCTTTGTCCTTTTTCTCCAGTGCCGTGCAAGGGTCCTCCGTGCCATCTCTCTACGATTAAACTGTTCGCTCACGGCTTCTCGAACCAGCCGCTTTCTTTCCGCTGTTTTTTCAGCGCCTTCCAGTGCGGGATCGGTCAAAATTGTGATAATTTTATCCGTTGTTTTCCTGACTATTTCGGTCGGCTCCCCCGCCATGGCAGGTATTGAGACACAAATTGCACATGTGAAAAAAAACATCCATACCCACAAATACGATCTATTCATACATATCTCCCGGATTCAATTCACTTCGCCCTTCAGTCACTTCCAACACTCCAATGGTAAGTCTATTTTCCCCTTTTGCAAAGGGGATTGAGGCCTCCGGTGCCACTTCCAGCCCGTAGGGTAGGGTCTACGGCTCGGAGAGAAGATTTTCTAATATAGCCCGGGTTTATTGAGAACTTACCTCCAATGCCCGGAAAACCAGTGATAGAAAGGGTTTCCGAAGAATGAATGGTGATCCAACTTTTTTAACTTTCGGTGTTTACCATAACATTAGGCACTTTAGTTCACTTTAGATCATTTCCCCGCTGCAAGCGGGATAAATAGGCACTTTTCCGGTTTATCCGTGTTAGGATTTACTTGTCGGAGACAGTCCCAAATACATATTTGGAGATCAGTTGCTCTATGTCAATAGGGGGTTGGGTATCACGAATAACTCCGCCCGGCTCAAGGTTTTCGTCAAGACCACCGGGCGAAATTTCAACATATTTTTCTCCAATTAGCCCTTTTGTCTTTATAGACGCAATTGCGTCTTCCTGTATTTTCACCTCAAGAGGGATAGACATAGTCACCCGTGCCTGATAATCATCCAGAATGACCTTTTTCACCCGCCCTACTTCTACACCTGCTATGACAACAGATGAGCCTGTTTTCAATCCACCACTGTTAGAAAATACAGCCTGAACTTCATAACCTTTATCGCCAAGTACTTCCAGTTGTCCAAGCTTTATGGTCAGGTAGGCAAGGCAAAGCATCCCGGCAATCATAAATATACCCACCGCTAACTCAAGATCAAATTTTCTCATTTATTTCTCCCTGAATTCCTTAACCCCGGACCACAGTATTCCCGGATTGATGTCTTATTGAACTATTGGTGGATTCGCCAACAAATGCACGGACGATGGGTTCACTCGAGGACATTAAATTTTCTGGTGTATCATCAGCCCAGATAATGCCCTCATGCAGCATTGCAACCCTATCCACAATATCGAAGACCTTTGGAATCTCATGAGTCACGATGATTCCGGTAAATGAAAGCCGCTTATGACAGGAATCAATAAGATTGAGAATGGCAGCTCCAATTACAGGATCCAGGCCGGTTGTAGGCTCATCAAAAAGCATGATTTCGGGATCCATGATCAGGGCCCTGGCAAGCGCGGCCCGTTTAACCATCCCCCCGCTGATTTGAGAAGGATATTTATACTCTGAACCTGATAGTCCTACATTTTCCAGTTCATTAAACACCCTTTCCCTGATGAGTTCATCATTCAATTTGGTCTTTTCCTTCAAGGGAAAGGCCACATTCTCAAAAACGGTCATAGAATCAAATAAAGCGCCACCTTGAAAAAGGAAACCCAGTCGATCTCTCAGTCTGGTCAAATCTCGGCCATTTAATGTGCTCATGTCCATTCCGTCTACAATGACGCGCCCACGATCCGGTTTCATCAGTCCTACAACATGTTTCAGAAAAACGCTTTTACCACTGCCACTGCCTCCTATCAAGGCGATAACCTCACCCTTCCTCACCTCCAACGAGACGCCTCTCAGGACATTTTTCCCGTCGAATAATTTATACAGACCATCAATCTTAATCATCACATTCCTTAAAAGAGAAGCGAGGTCATGACGTAATCCCATACAAGGATCAGCACAGATGACATAACTACCGCCTGGGTTGTGGCTTTACTGACTCCCTCCGCACCGAACCCGGTAAATATCCCCGTGTAAAAGCCCTTGTAACAACAGACCCAAATAATGATAACGCCGAAAGACAAGGATTTATACATGCCTTCCATTATATCCTTCATGTCCACGTAGCTGGCCATCTCCCCAAAATATGTTCCGGCGCTGACGCCCTACTGCAATGAGGTTCGGGACAATAAGATAACGGTAGGGCGTGTAAATTTCAGGGGAGGTACAAAGGCATAGAAAAAGGTCTTGAGCAAGAATAGCCCCATGACCCCCATTCTGCGCAAATATACAAGTGAGACTGCTCCCAATGTCCGGATGTAATTCATGGGCGCAAGTCTTTCAAATATGGATGATGATGTCAAATTCAAACTAAATAGTGTCCATACAGAAATGAGATAGTTTTCGCAAGATCAAGGAAGATGTCCCTCTGTCAGTGGGATTAACCACAGGAATACATTGAGGTATTTCGAGGATTAAAATCCGAATCTGACGCAGAGATTGCGGAAAATAGCCATTTATGGATGGGTACTAAATATCCTTTAGCTGCATATTCCCAGGTGAGCTTTCAATAAGCGTGCCGAAGCTCTTTAAGCAATCAGAAAGTTTTTCCAGTTCCCCAGACCTGGCAACCGGGATGTTATCGCTTCCATGCCTTTCCAGGGTATCTATTACATATTTAATTGTCATAATATCGGTACAAAGTGCAGGCTGGTATGCCACAGCCTTATCCCCGTCCACCTTGATCTCTGAAACAATGCCTGACTCAACTAATTCATATAAGAGCAAACGAACAAGACGAATGGGAATTTCCAGTTTTTGGGAAATCCGGGTCTCATCCCAGGACTTATCCAAACCGGAAAAATTCTTCACCAGCAAATTGACAATCCTCAAGGCCAACAATCTTTTAAAAGAACTGCTTACTCTCAAACAATCTGGTTCAAATTCGAAGGTGTCCACGTTCTGATACGCAAAGGATATCTCTGCGCCAAAGAGCACGATGAGCCAGCTATATTGCAGCCATACCAAAAAAAGAGGAAGCGCTGCAAAACTCCCGTAAATTGCATTGTACCTGGTAACCCCAATCTGCAAATTGATGTAGACCAGTTGGAAAATTTGAAACATAGCCCCGGCGATAAGTCCAGCCAGTACGCCAGACATGAAATTGACCTTTGTATTGGGCATGAAAATATACATAAATGTAAAAAGAACCCATATCGCGAAATAGGGGAGAAATCTAAGCATGAAGAATATAGCAGGGGCCACAGCACCCAGGATGGTAATTTTTTGAACAAATACTTCAACCTGGCCGGATATAAGTACAGTGACAGTACTGGACATGATAAAAAGAACAGGGCAGATAAGCATAATGGAAAGGTAATCTGTGACCTTTCTCCCGAAAGACCTTCCTTTTTTGATCCCCCAGAGATCGTTGAATGAACTCTCAATATGCCCTAACACCTTGATAATGGCCCAAAAAAGAATGATAATGCCAATGCCGGCCATCACCCCACCTTGGGTGTTTTCTAAAAGGGCACGAGAAAAATCAATAATTCTGGTGACCACTTCCTCATTCCCCTCCAACCTGTCGAAAAGCTCTTTTTCAAGAGTTTTTTCAAAACCAAACCCTTTGGCAATGCCAAAAAGCATTGCAAAGACAGGCACCACTGAAAGCAAGGAATAAACGGTTAAGGCCGACGCCTTTAAGTGGCAATTGTCTTCCAGGACTCCCCGCACGGACAGGACAAGGATCCTCAACTGCCTGATCAAAAAAGCTTTTGAGCGAGAGAGGCTTTTTGCCTGGATTCTCCAGACATCGTTCTCCAGAAATTCAATAACCTTGGAAATATTCATGCTACTACACTCTATGCCTTACACGGCCAACCCGGTTGGAACGAAGCGGCCTCCGGCTCGGAGAGAAATCCTGCCTCATCGTGGAACCAATTCAGGAATTTTGAAAAATTACTCACTACCGGCAGGGTTGCAATCGATTTAAAAAAACCATATAGTACAATAAAGTTAGCTTAACCTTCGCTTTTCCCTGTTACTTCAATGGTCAGATATCAACGGTCAACTGATATTAATTAATCTATAATTATAGCATAAAAAAGTCATATTTGGGAATAATTTATATTTTCATGGTCATTATAGCTGATTAGGCGCATGTTATAACTCAAAAAGATAAAAGAGGGGTCCATTTTATGACAAAAAAAGTTATGATTTATGGCAAGGACGGCTGACCTCATACACAAGATGCCAGGTCGGCTTACGGGAAAGACGCACAATACGTGAACGTAAAAAAAGAAAGTGACAAACTCCAGGAGATGCTGACTCACTCCGGTGGCGTCCGAAAAGTACCTGTCATTGTTGAGGGTGAAAAGGTCACCATTGGGTACGGCGGGACATGAGGGGTCTAACAGCTCATGGTGCATGAGCAGTCTACTGATTTTTTTTGTCACGACTCAATAAGCCCGGGCATTCAGACCCAATCCTAGCTTTTGAAAAGGTGGATTAAGGAAGAAATTAGACATGAAAATCGATCAATTCCCAGCGGATATTCGCCCCTATTTACTGCCTGAACCGCGCGGAGAAATGATTTATAGATGCATCGAATGTAAAAAGGAATTTGACATCACTCGACTCCTTTATACCTGCCCTGATTGCGGTTCTGTTCTCTTGCTCTATTCCAAGAATATGGAATACATAAGTAATGTAAGCGGAAAAAAGTGGCGCAAAATCTTTGATTACCGCAGGATGCTAAATCACAGGGCACTAAAAGGCATTTTCCGCTATTATGAATTCATTGCTCCTGTCATCCCTTTGGATCAAATTATCTACCTTGGCGAGGGGCACACTCCCTTAGTTGAGGCAAATGCCCGGCTTAAAGAGAAGGTGGGCCTCGATTTCTATTTCAAAAATGATGGGCTTAACCCCAGTGCATCCTTCAAAGACAGGGGCATGGCCTGTGCACTCAGCTATATCAACCACCTTGCCAAAAAGGAAAACATAGGCGATCTCCTCGCCATCTGCGCCTCTACCGGAGACACCTCAGCTTCCGCCGCCCTTTACGCATCTTACCTGGAAGATTTTCTGAAATCGGCTGTTCTTCTGCCTGAAGGAAAAGTGACACCACAGCAGTTATCACAACCGCTCGGCAGTGGAGCCCGGGTCCTGGAAATGCCCGGGGTCTTCGATGACTGTATGAAAGTGGTGGAGTCTCTTGCAGAGGATTACCACGTGGCCCTTTTGAACTCAAAGAACAGTTGGCGCATACTCGGGCAGGAATCCTTTTCTTTTGAAATCGCCCAGGATTTTGATTATGAAGTGGGAAATAAAGTCATCCTGGTGCCCATTGGCAACGCCGGTAACATTACTGCCCTTATGAGCGGCTTTCTCAAATTTTTTAGAGCTGGACTCATAAATCAACTGCCCGGGATAATAGGTGTACAGTCTGAACACGCTGACCCTGTTTACAAATACTATATAGAAGAAAACCCTGAAAAAAGAGATTTCGTGCCTGTTACTGTCAGGCCGAGCGTGGCCCAGGCAGCCATGATAGGCAACCCTGTCTCCATGCCGCGGGTAATTAAACTGGTTCAGGAATACAATCGTACTGCCGAAAAGAAAAAGATCTTTGTAGTCCAGGTAAATGAACAGGAGATCATGGATGCCATGATTATTGCCAACAGGAATGGGAATATCGCCTGTACGCAAGGAGGAGAATCGCTCGCCGGTCTGCAAAAAGCACTGGATGCCGGATACATTCGGCCAGGTGATGTTGGGGTCCTTGACTCAACCGCCCATATGCTTAAGTTCGCAGTTTTTCAGGATATGTATTTTAATGACTCTTTTGATCCTGAGTTTAATATCAACCCCAAATCAGAGCTGAAAAATGCACCAATTCAATTGCGACCTGAAAATCTCACAAAATACCCGGTAACGGGAAAACCACTATCCGGGGAAGACCTGCAAAATTTTTTACGTGAAATGGCCGCGGAAATTGCCAAAATTTTAGATCTGAAGAAAAAATAGCACTATTTCACTTATTAGAAGAACCTTTAGACAAGATTACAGGCCCGCCCTGGCGCGATGTTAGAGATTTCCTTTAGCTACGGGTTAATTAAGACTATATGTTGACTATCTGTAGCTATAATTCTTGTAATCAGGTCTGGGCCAGGGACAATCAAAATTGTTTTTTTCATGTTAAAACTCAAAATCATCGTTGTCGACCGCACCCGGTCACCATTTTTAAAGGAGGGTGAATCCTTTTACCTGGAACGCCTCCGAAGATACGCTCATATTGAATGGGTGGAAGTAAAACCTGCAAGGATCAAAAAAGGGAGGCCCCAACAAGAAATCCTGGCCCCGGAAGGAGCTTCCATCGTAAAAAGGCTTCTTCCCAGGGATTACCTGGTCGCCCTTGACCGGTCAGGTAAAGCTTTAGATTCTAAAGGACTGGCTGCACGGATTGATGAGTTATCCTTTTCCCACAACAGGTTAACTTATGTTATAGGCGGTCCGTTAGGGCTCTCAAAGGATGTTTTACACAGGGCACATGAAACCCTATCACTCTCCCGGCTTACTCTGACCCATGAAATGAGCCGCCTTCTCCTCCTCGAACAACTCTACCGCGCATTCACCATCCTGAACAATGAGAAGTACCATAAGTAATATAATTCAGAGCCGTTAAATCTCTTTACTATCTAAAAAATTCCGGATTATTGTCTTTATTTCATCGGTCTTTCCCCCGTAGAAATGATCAGCCCCCTGGATAATATCGAAATTAACTTCAGGATTCCAGGCCTGTAGCATTCCTTTAATCATCCTTGGTGGTGCAATATCATCTTCAGATCCGGCAATCACCAACTGGATCTTTGCATTATAACCGAGGAAAGAAAAATCAATAAAGTTTACGGGTGGCGATACCATGATCATCCGTTTCGCATGATCAAAGCCCTTAAGCCCCAGCGCATTAACCCACACGCCAAAAGAATATCCCGCGAGGTCAATGGAAGACTTTCCAAGTCCATTGAGATACGAAAGGCCCGCCTTCACATCCTCTTGTTCGCCGACACCTTCATCGTAATTTCCTTCACTTTGCCCCACACCTCTGAAATTGAATCTGAAGGTGGTATAACCCTTTTGCCGGTAAGCATGCACAACAGCCTCGACTACGTTGTTACTCATATCTCCCCCATAAAGGGGATGAGGATGGGTAACGATGACGGCCTTTTCCCCAGGGGCATTATCCATCAGACCTTCTATTTTCACTTCGCCAGCCTGGATAAAAACCCTCTCTTCTTTCATATCAACCCCTCATGAAAAAAAATCCATATACCACTTGATAAACCTGTCAACACCTTCCTGGATTGTGACACTGGGTGCGTACCCGAAATCCTTTACCAGATCATCCACGTCTGCCCAGGTGGCTGGTACATCTCCCGGCTGCATGGGCAGGAAGTTTTTTGTCGCACTTCTGCCAAGTGCCTTTTCAATGGCCTCAATAAATTCCATCAGCTCAACTGGGGAGTTGTTTCCTATATTGTAAATCCGATATGGTGCCCTTGATCTCGATGGGTTGGGATCTTTTCCACTCCACGCAGAATCGCCTTGTGCCGGTTTGTCCAGCACTGTTATGACTCCGGTTACGATATCATCAATATATGTAAAATCCCTTTTCATCTTTCCATGATTAAAGACCTCAATGGTTCTATCTTCGAGAATCGCCTTGGTAAATATAAACAAGGCCATATCCGGTCTTCCCCAGGGGCCATATACTGTAAAGAACCGGAGCCCGGTAGTTGGTATGTCATACAAATGGCTGTAGGTGTGGGCCATCAATTCGTTTGACTTTTTTGTGGCTGCATAGAGTGAGATGGGGTGATCCACATTATCACCTGTCGAAAACGGATACTTCTCATTAAGTCCGTAAACGGAACTGGAGGATGCATAGACCAGATGTTTGACGCCATGATGCCTGCAGCATTCAAGAAGATTAAGAAACCCTATGATATTGGAATCAATATAGGCATGCGGGTGGGTGAGTGAATACCTGACCCCTGCTTGTGCAGCCAGGTGACACACCATGTCAAAACCCTGTTCAGAAAATAGCTGCTCTAAATCTGCCCGGTTTTCCAGGTTCATCCTCTTAAAACGATACGTGGGGTATTTTGCGCTTTGAACATACTCACCTTTTTCTGCATTAGAACGATTTATCCCATACTTTTTTAAGCGACCATATTTTATGTTAATATCATAGTAATCATTGATACTATCTAAACCGACAACCTCATCACCTCTCTGTGCCAGTCTTGAGGCGGTAAAGGATCCAATAAAGCCAGCAGTCCCAGTTACAAGAATTTTCATTGATTGTTTCTCCCTCTTAAAAATATTGTTACCTGAATCTTGTACCAAGTATCGTAGCGAGGCGCAGAAAGCTTTGTGTTTAAAGCAAAGTTGGAGTGATTTTGACCCGCAATCATATTACCTATATGGTGAGGCTCAAATTATAATCCTCGAAATACTCAATGTATGGATGCCTGTCCCTCTGTATTTAAGCGGGATGGTTATAATTTTTGCCTTCCTTGATCTTGGGAAAAATCCCTAGTTTTCGTTCAGACACAACCTAAATAAGTCCCGAGGTAGCAGAAGGCACAAGTGGTGCGGGCAGTGAAAGAGAGTCCACTGGCTCCAGGAGGACCTGCCCGGAATGCATATCGCATCTACCATCAAAAATTACGCCGGGTGCCATTACGAATTTTGCAGTAGTAACATCCCCGTTCACCTTCCCTTTTTCAGTGATTTCCAAACGATCTTTTGCAGTGATATTACCAGTAAACTCCCCGGCAATTAACACATTATCTGCCACAATATCTGCCGCCACCTTTCCTGCGCTTCCAATAACCAAACTGCCTTCACATTGGATGTCTCCTTTTAGGCTCCCATCGATACGGAGGCCTTCTTTGGAGGATATTGTGCCTTCAAAATGCGCATGGTGACCGATGATGGTGTCTATTCTTTCTGGTATTGGGTATTGGGTATTGGTTATCTGGTATTAGTTTTAAGGTATTTCACGTCTTAGCTTATATGGTTTCCCTGATAGAGATATAAAAATGAAAAATATTCGTAAGTTCTCAAAAGTCCGGGAAAATAAAAGGCTCACGCCTAAATTCCTTATTCGGAGTTTACCCCTGGCCCAGACCTGACTTTCAGTGGGTAGTTTTATGATCTGTGCCTTCAAAGCATTGCAACG
>MVDB01000047.1 GCA_002050025.1 Desulfobacteraceae bacterium 4484_190.2 | reverse complement strand
ATTGAAGAATTATGCGGGAAGGGATGGTCAAATCCCTTCCCTATTTTTTTTGGGAATATTTTACCCTTGATGGCCAGGGATCAATTGAAGGCCCGAATCCGGCAAGCGAAATACGAAATTTTAAGTTGTGTGAGGCATTTGAATGGAACGATTAAAAAAAATCATGATCGCCATAGAAAAAACCAACGTCTTTATTGGTAAGTTGATGGTTGCCGTGACCTTGCTGGCCGTACTTGTTATTACCTTTGAAGTAGTGATGCGCTATGTGTTCGGCTTGCCGACCAATTGGGGGCATGAACTCATGACCTTGCTTTTTGCGGTCCAGTACATGTTTGTGGCGGGTTATTGTCATTATCACCGCGCCCATGTGCGGGTGGATGTTTTCTATTCCACACGGAAAAAGAGGACACGGGCGTTTCTGGACCTTTTTACCAGCATCTTCTTTTTCGTGTTTACTGGGGCGCTGCTGTGGACTTGTTTTACTTTTTACTGGAGTTCTCAAACCATGCTCGGGGGCGGAACGATCTTCGGAATAACGGTCCCGGGAGAACGGTCTTTGACCGACTGGGCCCCTCCTTTTTATCCGGTCAAATTCATGATGCCACTTGGAGCCTTGTTTCTAATGCTTCAAGGCATCGTATGGTTTATCCGTGATTTACATATTGCTGTGACGGGGAGGGACATGACATGATGGAGTTATTGAGTATTGAGTGGATTACCATATTAATGTTTGGGTCCTTGTTTTTTTTACTGGGTCTGGGACTGCCTGTGGCATTTGCCTGCGGATCGATAGGCGTTATTTTTACAGCCGTGCTTCAGGGCCCTGCGGCCGTAAACTTGGTCTCAACCCGGATTTTCGGGTTGATGACGAATTATCTTCTGGCGGCTATCCCTCTATTTATCTTCATGGCCTGTATTCTTGAAAAATCCGGAATTATAGAAGAACTTTACGAACTGATTTATCAATGGCTGGGGGCGCTCAAGGGGGGAATAGCATCCGCGACTGTGCTGGCCTGCACTCTACTGGCGGCCATGGTCGGCGTCATCGGCGCCAGCGAAGTGACCATGGGTGTAATAGCGCTGCCACAGATGCTCAGGAGGAAATATGACAAATTTATTGCCGCCGGCTCCATTCTGGCCGGGGGTACACTGGGAATCCTGATTCCGCCCAGCGTCATGTTGATTGTTTACGGGTTGGTGGATAACAGCTCCATCGGAAGGCTTTATGCCGGAGCCATCATGCCCGGTATTATGCTTTCAACATTATTTATCGGATATGTTACCTTGCGCTGCTATATTAACCCCAGGCTGGGGCCGCCGATCCCTCCGGAGGAAAGATTACCCTTGTCCGCCAGGCTAAAGCTTCTTGGCCGGATTGTGGCACCCGGCATACTTATATTTCTGGTTCTGGGCACCATATTTACCGGTATTGCGGCCCCCACAGAGGCAGCGGGCGTCGGTGCGGCCGGAGCGATTGTTCTGACCGCCCTTCAGGGGAAGCTCAAATGGAAAGGTGTAATACAGGCTGCCGAAAATACCTTGAAATCCTCTGCCATGGTCATGTGGACTATTTTTGGAGCCAACATTTTTGTGGGCCTTTATGTGATGGTGGGTGGAGGTGAATTCGTAACAGATCTCCTTTTAGGCTCCGGACTGGGTAAATGGGGAATCATGTTCGTTATGCAGGGTATTTTAGTCTTCCTGGGCTGTTTTATTGACTGGGTCGGTATTATCATGCTGTGTGTTCCCATTTTTGGTCCCATTGTTCGCCAAATTGGCTTTGACCCGGTGTGGTTCGGTGTGCTTTTCGCCACCAACTTACAGATTTCCTTCCTTTCGCCGCCATTCGGATATGCGCTTTTTTATCTGAAAGGTGTTGCCCCTCCCGAGGTCTCAACCACGGATATATGGAAGTCTGCGGCTCCATTCATCGGCCTTCAAGTGGTGGGTGTGGGCCTTATTATGTACTTCCCTAAAATTATACTCTGGTTGCCAGGTGTTTTATATTAGGCCCTGCTGGTTTCTGCGGTTTAATATGCAAGCGTCTTTTAAGAAAGGCGTTTGCATAAATCCAGAAGTCATGGAATTATGAAGAAAAAAATCGGAAGCCCCAAAAAATACGAACCTTATCAAGCCCCTGTTTTTTTTGTGGGGCTTTTTTATGTACTCCTGGTGGTATGGACCGCCATCTGTATTCTGATGATTGGATCGAAGGCGATCCATACCGGATGGCCTCTATTTCAGCTGTTCATGATTGCTTTTGTGCTGGGCTACACCTGGTATTTTTCGCTGGGAATTTCATACAGGATTATAATAGATGATGGATCAAGAATTGAACTGACCAGTTTCAGGAGGGTAATTCGGGTTGATGTCGTTGATGTCTCGATGGTTGAAGGCCCCAGATTCGCAGTCATACCCTATGGATTCATCAAATTCCGGTTGGAGCGTGAAAAGGCTTACCTGTTCTGCTGTATCACGGACCCCATACTGCAGAAAAACCTGCAAGAATTGAGGACGACCAACCGCGAAATGAAATTCAAAGGACTATGAACTTATGGCAGTTTTTAGGCGTGGCGATCCGCCGGCCTGATTCGAATCCGGTTATCGACAGACGCGACCTCCTTGACCCCTTTAATGACATCTTCCGCTCTGGTTTTGCTTCTTTCATTTTCCACTCAATATGACCTTTCCGGGTAGCCCAACGAAAATACTTACGGATGTGGAAGGTCCGTAGGATAATCCGGACTCCCCTATGGCGGCTTCCGCCCGGCTGGCCAGAGCCAACTTAGCGAGAGTGTCAATGGCATTTATAGCGCACACACCGATTTCTTCGGAGCGGGCAATGGCGGCGACACTTTCAGCGGCCAGTCCCACGGTAATCTTGTCCATATTTAAGACCACATCGTAAAGGCCGGGGTCATTCCAGTTTTTACCAAACGCGAACTTGATAAATCCGGCCCTTTCGTGGTCGCTCTGTTCCATAGCTTTTAATGCTGTTTGCTCCGTGTAGCCCTTTTTTACGAGGTTTTGAATGCGTTTCTCCGGTGAAGCAATGACTCTCAAGTGCAAGGCGCAGGAGAATTCCTTTAACAAAACCTGCCCCCCCCTGCCGAGAAATACACAGTTTCCCTGTTTTGCCAGATGGTATCCGAGTTGAGCCGTTCGCGGTTAATAGCCGGAGTATGTGAGAAGAATCGGTTAAAAAGAGACGGCTTTTTTTCATCAATTTCCTCCACACTGTCAAGAAACCCCAGCTCCCGGGCCGAATCGTCAATGCTTTGCGTGCCGCTTCGAGCCCGTAGGGCTTCCAGGGCGGAGTGGAACTTAGGCATAAGCCTTTTATAAAATCCGTAACTTTTCAATAAGCCTGGGCATTCCGACTTCTTTCCCCTTTTGCAAAGGAGGATTGAGGCCTGCCCTCCCCGTCCCGAGACCGGGACGGGATCGGGAGGTGCGACTTGACGGCCATATATCGTAATCTAATTAGTGCCCGACCGAAAACTGTTATTTTTCGTTCAGACACTAATTATGCATTTATGTCCAATCGACAACTATAGCAACATATCAAAGCCAGGTCTCGGCCAGGGGGCGTTTCCCTAATACAGCCCGGAGCTATTGCGAACTTGCTAAAATCTCCCCGTACTTATTCAGAAATTACAATTTTTCCTGTTGACGAATGAAGCGAGATAAGGTAAGTTGGAATAAATTTAAAAAGCAAACTTTGGACTCTATATCTACAGGAGGGAATGATATGTTTGTGTTGTGGGCCAATTTTATTACGTTTATATGCGGTGGCTTGGTAGTTGGGGTCATCGGTTTCATAATTTACGGATGCATCAAAGGATTTGAAAATACGTTTCCGAATGACTGAAAGTTATAGATAGGTTTCGAGCCGTAAGTTATCCCGCATTAAAAAAATCAGGGTGCCCGGGCAGAGAATGGACATCGGGTACTCTGAAAATTTTAAACTACTTCTAAACGGAAAGTCGCTTTTTACCGGAATCTTTCATGTCTCAATTAACGCTGCCGGTGACCATGCTGGCAGGCTTCTTTTCCCTCTTATCTATCGGTTCGGCCTAAATTCTCTATTTCCTTCCATTAATGAGAACCAAAAAATTCTTTTAGACTGGATTCTACATATTCCAGATGTTCCAGCATTCTGCGTCTTGCCAGGTGTCCGTCTCTTTTCTTAATTGCATCAACCACCTTACAGTGCTGACCATATATATCAAGCAGTTCCATACTTTCATAATACTTTTTAAGGGTTTCTTTCAGTATGTCGTAGATGGAAAACATCAAATGGGTCTGTATTATATTATGACCGGCCTCTGAAATTGCGAGATGAAAATCAGCGTCTTCTTGTGCAACACTGATGCCCTCGTTCATCTTTGTTTTCATGGACGAGTTACATTCCTCAATACGGTTTATATCGCTGTCTGTTGCCCTTTCGGCGGCTAAGTAAGCATTCCAGGTCTCAATTGCTTTTCTGACCTCGATAAGATTATAGGCGGTTCCAATATCCTCTTTAAGAAGATGGTGAAGGGGTTCAAGCATTCTCCCTGATGCCAGAGATTTTATAGCGGTCCTGTTTCTCTGTGTCTCTATAAAACCCATGCCCCTGAGTGAGTTCAATGCCTCACGGAGTGACGGGCGACTTACATTAAGAGATTTCATCAGTTCTCTTTCGGGGGGGAGTATCTCTCCAGGTCTTAAATCACCATGTAAAATAAGTGATTTTATCTGTTCAACTATTTTTGTAGAGATCTTTTTTTGTTTTATAGGTTGGAATTTTGGTCTTACCATATTACCACAACCGTTTTTATTTATTAAATGTTTAGATTTTAATTAGCAGGATCAGTTATTTTTGTCAACCAATATAAAATGAGACGTTAAAAAAATACTTGACATATAGTTTGATTAGTATATTTTTAAAAAATCTTTGACAAGAAAAATCTTGATATAAAAAAAGTGCTTGACGGGCGATTTTTTTTTGTCTATATGGTTTAGTTGGTCTTACCATAAAAATATTAGAGAAAAAAGATAATATTTTAACTGTTGATGGAGGCGAGATGGCAAAGTTTTATGAGTATCAGGGAAAGGATATCTTTAAGAAATCGGGTATCCCTGTCCCTGAGGGCGAGGTGGTCAAATCCCCAGGGGAGGCAAAAAAAGCGGCGGAAAAATTAGGGAGGCCTGTTGTGGTTAAGGCCCAGGTCTGGGCCGGTGGCAGGGGTAAATCTGGTGCCGTGAAGTTTGCAGACACGCCCGATGAGGCTGAAAAGGCTACTGGGGAAATCCTAGGTATGGAAGTGAAAGGACTTGAGGTCAAGCAGGTCCTTATTGAAGAAAAACTTGATATTGCACAGGAGTTCTACGCAGGTGTCATCATAAACTCCGCCCAGGATGTTAGGGGGCCAGTATTGATGTTCAGTCCAGAGGGCGGCGTGGATATCGAATCGGTGCCGGAGGATAAGATCGCAATGATGAATGTAGATGTCATCAAGGGTCTTATGCCCTATGATACCCTAAATATGGTCTCTTCCATGGGGGTGAAAGGCAAGGTGCTCAGGCAAATCGCAGATGTAGTCTTCAAGCTTTTCAATGCGTTTCAAATTAATGACTGTCGGACCTTAGAGATCAATCCCCTTATATTGACAGAGGATAGCAGGGTAATCGCCGCCGATTGCCGGATGGCAGTTGATGATCAGGCGCTGTTCAGGCACCCTGAGATGGGTATTAAGATAGGCCGTGAATTTCTCAAAGAGCCCACGGATTTCGACCTCACAGGATGGTCTTTTGAGGAGACCGATTTTCGCGGGACAAGCTATGTGGCCCAGATGGCTCCCCCGGAGGAAGTGAGGAAGGGCGGTTATGTGGGGTACCACGGTATCGGCGGCGGCGCCGCAATGTTAGGCATGGATGCCATGAATAAAGTGGGCCTGAAGGTGGCAGATTATGCAGATACCAGCGGGAACCCTACAGCATCAAAGGTCTACCGGGTTGTTAAGCTCATAATGTCCCAGCCTGGTATTGAAGCCTATTTTCTTGCAGGATTCATGATGGCAAACCAGGAACAGTGGCATCATGCCCATGGCATTGTGAAGGCATTGAGGGAAGAGCTCCCCAAGAGACCAGGGTTCCCCGTGGTTATTCTCCTTTGTGGGAACAAGGAAAAGGAATCACAGGAGATTGTAAAAGAAGGTCTGGCTGGTATAGATGCCAGGATAGAGATTTATGACAGGGAGCACGTCTACGATGCCAAGTTCATTGGCGGTAGGGTTAAGGCCTTAGTCGATGAATATAGAAAAGAAAGGTCAGCATCTTAGTGAGGGGGAGGTTTATGGAATTCAGCGAGAGAACAATCAAAGTCATAATAGATGATGCCAAGTGTGAAGGCTGTACGACCCATGCCTGCGTGGAGGCGTGTAAGACATATAGCCGGGGTATCCTGGTCCTAAAAGACGGAAAGCCGGCGGTTGAAGGGACCCTGGAAGAGGTGGCAAGAAAGGGCACCGAATGTTTTGCCTGTGAGTATGAGTGCTGGTTCAGGGGAAATTCGGCCATCACCATTGAAGTCCCCATTGAGGGCCTGACGGATTATAGGAAAAAGCACGGAACAGAATAACGGGGGATGATATGTCAATACTGTTAGATGAAAATACAAGAGTCATTGTTCAGGGAATGACAGGGAGGGAAGGGTCTCTCCGTACCGCATTTATGAAAGGATATGGAACCAAGGTTGTTGCAGGGGTAACCCCTGGACGTGGCGGTCAAGAGGTTCATGGCATCCCGGTGTATGACACTGTGAAAGAGGCCATTAAGCGCGAAGGTATGGTCGATGCCACGGTGACATTTATTCCCGGTCCGGGATTGAAAAGTGCTGTGTATGAGGCCATTGACGCTGGAATAAAGTTTGTCGTTTCGCCGGTGGAACGTATTCCCGTTCACGATGTGATTGCCATGGTACATTATGCATTGAAAAATAAGGCGAGAATGCTGGGTCCTGGGAGTCTTGGTATTATCAGCCCGGGCAAAGCGGCCATGGGCTGGTTGGGAGGCAGCGCTGATTGGGCGCAAACCCTTTTTGAGCCTGGCCCCGTTGGGGTAATATCACGGAGCGGCGGTCAATCAGGCACGGTTCCATGGGCTTTAAAGGTGGCTGGTTTAGGTATCAGCACGGCCATGCACATAGGAACGGAGCCTGTATTGGGCCTTACCATGGCAGATGTCCTCAAGATGTTTGAGACTGATGATCAGACAAAAGCTGTGGCGATTTTTGGCGAAATCGGAGGGACCCTGGAAGAGGAGGCCGCCGAGACCGTGGCTTCAGGGCAATTTACAAAACCATTGGTCGTTTATATTGCGGGTGCCTGGGCACCTGAGGGGATGAGGTTTTCCCATGCCAGCAGCATTGTGGAACGAGGAAGAGGCACCGCACAGGGTAAGATTAAGGCCTTAACTGAGGCAAAGGCCCATGTGGTTGACAGCCCTGAAGAGATTGCTCCCAAAATAAAAGAATTAATTAACGTATAAAAAAGGAGGTATTTGATTATGACAGTCATGAGATCAGTATTTTATGTACCCGGCAATAATGAAAAGATGGTTGGAAAAGGCCCTGAAATAACGGCAGACCTTCTGACCCTTGATCTGGAGGATTCCGTCCCCCCCGCAGAAAAATCAAAAGCGCGGGAAATGATCCGGGAATACCTGAACACCCAGAGAAAGAAACAGTTTTCCCCTTCCCTTTATGTCAGGATAAACAACTGGGAAACCCAGATGACCAACGATGACCTTGAGGCCATAGTTTATCCAGGTCTTAACGGGGTCTGTCTGGCAAAATGCGGTAGTGCCGAAAATGTTCAGCGTCTGGATTGGAAATTAGAGGAACTGGAACAGAGAAGGGGCCTGGAGGCTGGCAGTGTTGCCATTCAGTTGCTTATTGAGACCGCAAAAGGAGTCATCAATGCCTATCCTGCAGCTGCAGCCAGCCCGCGTGTGAATTCCCTTATTTTCGGCGCGGTAGACTATACCAAAGATATGCGGGTAACCCTTACCTCTGAAGGCTTGGAGCAGTTATATGCCCGGTTCCACACTGCCGTGGCAGCCCGTGCTGCCGGATGTGTAGCCATTGATTGTCCTTTTGTGGCCTTCCAAGATATGGATGGTTATAAAAAAAGTACCCAGGAAGGCAGGCAGATGGGTTATGAGGGCCGGATGCTAATCCATCCGAGCCAGATCGAGCCTTCTCACGAAATCTACACCCCGTCTCCGGAAGATGTGGATTGGGCGGAGGGTGTAAAAAAGATCTTTGAGGAGGAGGGGATTGCAAAGGGTGCGGCAGCGGTCGCCTATAAAGGCAAGATGGTGGATACCCCGGTATACGAAAATGCCCTTCAGATTCTCCGTACAATGGAAGAGATTCGAGCGGCGGAGGCAAAAGCCAAGTAACCGTGCCTCAGTCTCCAATCCTGTCACGGTTTTGATAGACCATTGACAGTCGTATCTGTATTCATTATTCGTCGTTCGGGAGGCATGAGTGTTGTGTATTTATCATGCCTCCTTTTTTCTTTGTAATCACATAACGATTATAATTATGTTGAGTTGTGATGATGAGAATTGTTTTGGTAGGCCAGGGCCCTTTTGGAAAAGAGGTATTGGACGCCCTTATTAAAAAGTGTGAGGATATTGTAGGGGTTTTCTGTCCGAAAGACAAACGGGGTGAGGCCATGAAGGAGTTAGCTGAAAGTTCAGAAATCGCCCTGTTCCAGCCAACCCATATGAAGGATACAGAGGTGTTAGATGCATATCTCAGACTAAGTCCGGATCTTGTTGTCCTGGCATTTGTAACCGACATCCTTCCGGAAAGCCTCTTGGACATTCCCTCTATAGGGACCATATGTTATCACCCTTCGCTTCTACCAAAGCACCGCGGGTCCAGCGGCATTAACTGGGCAGTTATCCAGGGTGATATTCGTACAGGTGTGACCATTCTTTGGTCAGATAAAGGAATTGATACCGGTCCTATTCTCCTACAAAAAGAGGTTGACATCGGACCTGATGATACAACGGGCACCCTTTATTTTAACAGCCTTTTTCCATTAGGGATTGATGCCATTACAGAATCTGTTGCCCTTATAAAGGGTGGCAAGGCGCAAAGAATACCACAGGACAATTCCCTGGCCACCTACGAACCTCCCTGTGATGATAAGGTTGCCTCTATTGTTTGGACCAAACCTGCCCGGGAGGTTTACAACTTAGTAAGGGGCTGCGACCCGCAGCCAGGGGCCTACTCAACTTTTGATGGCAGAAAGGTGAGAGTTTACAAGGCTGAACTTCTTTTGCATGAAGAGGGGAGGTCTCCCGGGGAGATTATGACTATCAATAAAGGAGAGGTGACAGTTGCCCTTAGTGATGGTGCACTCAAGATTAGAAAGCTAAAGAGTGAGGGGGTAGGGAAGATGAACGCAGATGAATTTGCCAAAAGCGCAGGTTTGAAGGTGGGAATGAGATTCGGGTATTGAGATTATCTTAGAGAAGACATCAAGCT
>MVDB01000220.1 GCA_002050025.1 Desulfobacteraceae bacterium 4484_190.2 | reverse complement strand
TAATTGATAATATATTTGACGTAAAGTCAGCGCAAAGTCATAACTTCGGATGATTTTTTGTACTTGAACTAAAAGTTCTAAGGATTTTTTTTGCATTTATTGCCACCGGCTCAGTGTGTTTTCGATCTCAATTCCAACTTGTTTAAAAAAAAGATACCTATACGCAAAAGGCGCAAAAGGCGCAAAAGGTCAGCAAGAATGAAAAAGAAAGAACCTTTTGCGGATATTGCGGATATTGCGTATACATTTCAAAATAAAAAAAAATCCTTTTTTGCATTACTTCTTTGTTACCATCCCTTTGAAAGAGCAGGGTTTATGTTGTATTTAATAGACGGTCTGCCGCCCGTTTTTTGTTGAAATTCCCGCATGTAATGCCGTTCACGTAAAACCTCAAAAGGATCATCCATATTTGTAACACGGCGGAAGGTTCCCCTTAAGTCGTTAAAGCAATCTCGCTTCGTAAACGTCCGGAGTTTTTTTCTTTTAGCCCACCGCCATATTTTTCGTGCCTGTTCAAGGGATTTATCGGCCCCCATCAAATCAAATGCAAGTAACGTATGTTCGGCGAACATATAAGCAAGCTGAATCGCTCTTTGTGTAATCCCAAGCCCAATTTCGTTCGCCCAAGGGTGGACGGGATTTTCAGCACAATGGAAGAGGCCCGCGATCCTTGCCACTGCGCCTGGTAGTTTCGCACCCCATTCCTTTATGAATTCAAAGCGTTCGCCTTCTCTCAGGTCTTTCTCAACTTGGAGCGCAAAGCAATGTAGCTCTTTTTTTGCTTGTTTTGAAAGTCTCAAAATATAAGGTTTTATTTGTCCATCTTCGTACCTTATTTGCTCAATCCCCAGCAATGAGGCAATCAGGCTATGGTATTTGCGTTTAATCTCTTCAGGGATAGGCTCAGTTTTCAATGTTCGATAGCCTAAATTAGTATCTGGCAACAAATAAAGAAACCGCCCGAGCAAACCACGCCCTTTAAAGCCTGGTTTATCAACCAACCCCCTTAAAACATCCGGTTGCGGCGATAGCCCAAGAGACAGTGCGGGTTTTTTAAGATAAAGCGGCGGCCTGCAACCACGATCAACTTTCACGGAATCGCCTGAATACCCTTGCAGATATAAATCAAAATTAGGTACTCCGCTGGAATATTTGCCTGCTAAAATATCGAAAATCCCTCCTTCGGCGGACAGGAGCGTCATTTTCTCATCATGTTCATCCATTAGAGACCCCAGCCTCTCTGTCGTGACGTCTTGCGTCCAGATTTGCGGTTGGTTTGGTATTTCTTCAAGTTCTTTTTCAAACTCAAGGATTTCCATGCTAATCTCTTCGATTTCATCTTTCTTCGCCTTGCCATATCGTGCTCTCAAGTGTTTAAGGCGCGCCTCATGGTTTCGTTGTTTAATCTCTGCTTCTTTGATTATAGGTTTAAGTCTTTTTTGCTCATGCATCTCCCAATCGGTCAATGGCTGCGTCATCGTCGCAAGGACAGACGACTTGCGATTCCCAGACTCAAGTGCAACAAGAGTCCAGATGTTGACAGGTTCAGTATGGTCACAATTTACCTGGACCCGGAATTTCCCTTGCAGAGCAGTACTAATAACAGGCAACACCAGCCCCGTGGCAAGCTCAGGAGGCGTCTCGGTTGAGATTGAAACAGCCTCAACCATTTCGCCAAGGATACCAGGTAAAAGATTTGGCTCCAGGTTAGGCACTGGATTTGATTCCAGTAAAATGGGAGCCTCCCAATGATCCACGTTTTCGACTCGGATGATCGGCAACGCCCTAAAATCCTCGGCGCTGTGCTTTATTAAGTAATCGTCAAGTCCAATCTTCCCTTGACCTTCCGGTAACTGAACAATGGATACTTTTGCACCCCTTCTTTCCAATAAACGTCCCAGCCTGTTGACTGCATCTGTCAAATTCTTTTTCGGATCCCTCCAATCATTGTCCGGGACAAGATAAACTTGTTTGTCTTTAAAATTGAACTTGTTGAAATCCGCGATCAATTCTTCTTTGCCCTTAACTTTCCAGTTCCATAAACCGGACAGGCCAAAGCAATTCAGGCCTTCTTGGCACCCCTTTAGAGTTTTTTTCTCACCTTCAACTATGTAAATATTATCTGCATCATGGTCAAAGGTAGCCGGGATATATAGATGAATTTTTGATCCTTTGGCCTGATAGTATTTCTGCTTTTTTCCATCTTTATTCAAAAGTGGCGGAAATAGTTTAAACCGAGTAAATTCTGTCCCGGGATAAGGTATACCCATGACTGATTTAAGTTTAGTCACATTCTTGCCGAGCAGTTTGTTAAATTTATCAGGCGGATGAAAAGTATAAAACCCGGCCTCCACTATTGTTTTTTCGGACAGTCCGGACTTCCTCAAATCTCTCAGATGCTCCGAACACAAACAATCAAGAGGCTGGTCAGAACAGAATTTCATCTTTCAGCCTCCTCTTATGAAAACGATACTAAAATTTGACATGACTCCCCCTTCCTATCTGGCTTAATTGCCCGCTGGGATAATCTTCTTCGATTCAAGATAATTTTTGAGGTCTTCCATATTGTATCGTACGCATTTCCCAATCTTCAGGTATGGAATTCCCTTCCCCTTGCTCCTGTTCATTCGCAACGTTGATAGTGAAAGACCTGTTAACTCTGCAACTTCTTGCTCGGTCAGTAATTTGTTCATTTCCTGTTCTCCTTCATAATTTGTATTTGTTAGTGCTTTGGTTTTTTATTATCGTACAACGAAATAAAAAGTTTTACAACAACAAATACTATGATATTACTATATTGCAAACTACGACAAATCAAGTTTTTATAAATGATAACAAACCTATAGGCGTCCCCTTTTTATAGCGTGCTGTCCGTAGTAGCTATCTTTTCACTGGTTCTTTCAAATAAGGGTACAACTGTTGCACCATTATTTTCTTTTTTACAGTGTGAGGTGTTTCTATTGTTACAGGCAGGTGGTAAAAAAAAAGGGAAGGTGCTGTTAGGCACTTTCCCCTCTTGATATTAATGACTTTTTCCTCCGTCTCCCCTGTCCCGCCCCGGATTATCTTAACTGCCGCTTCGCTCGCTTGTTTTAAGGCGTTGTCTCTTAAGTGAGCGTACCGCTGAGTTACGATCGGTGACTTGTGTGTTAGAAGCTTCTGCAAGGTGTACAAGTCCACTTTTCCACTCGAAGCTAAAAAGCTGGCAAAAGTATGACGCAACCCGTGCAACGGCCTGAAATCTTTTGGCAGTCCTGCCCTGGCTTTGATTCTGTTAACAGCTTTTTGGATGTTTTTGAGACGTCCGCCCCCCTTCCCCGGAAAAACGAACTTTTTTTTGCCTCGATAAATCCCAGCTAAAACGCTTTTGACGCCCTCATTCAGTGGGATAGTTTGATCGATGCCCCCTTTTGGATCCCTGATATGGATAAAACCTTTTTCAAGGTCAATATCCTCCCACTTTAGGCGAAAAATTTCGCCCCTTCTCATGCCTGTATAAAGTGCCATAAGCATTATTTTGCCTGCCTGTGGGTGGGTATCCTCTTTAATAGCTTTAAAAAGTGCTTCGCCTGTCCGAAGTTTGAAAGCCTTCTCAAAAGTTCGAGTACATTCCTCACTGTTCCAGGTTCCAACCGCTTCCCCAGGTTGATCCTCAGCCTGTCCACGTCAAGCGGCACAATCTCACAAGGCGTTTTGTCCCCAAAGGCAGGCAGGATATAGTTCATAAATCTGTTCTTATCATTCACCACGCCTTTCAAGTTTGGTTTCTGGTTTAAATACTCACGCCATAAACGGTTGAATGTCCACCTGGCGTTTAAATCCTCTGCCCGTGCTTTCTTGAGTTCTCTTTTTTCTCTGTTGGACGTGTCCCTGCCCTCAATTCGCCTGGCTCTTAGCTGGGAAGCCCTTGCTGGCGTCATATCGTTTTGATATTGTCGGCCGGCCTTCTCTTCAATCTGCTTGCCGTCCTTTCGGTAAACGATATAATAAATCTTCTCAGGTTTGCCTGTTTTGGATTTTCCGATAATGTAATAAACACCTGGATATTTCGTCCTTACCCTCTTCATTTTTGGCATGTTACAACCTCCCTTCTATAGGCTTCGGAAATTCAGCATTATACCCAGCATTATACCCAGCGCATAAATTATATTATAAAGCAATTTAAAAGAAGTCAATATAAAAGAAATGCTTGCAAAGGCCTTTAAAATAAGGGTTCTCTGCAAGTTAATAGAAATAGGTAAAAAGGTGGGTATTTGGATTCCAAAAACAAAGGTCTTTAGTTCAAATCCTGCCCCCGCTATCATAATGAAATCAAGAGGTTAGGCCAATTCTTGCCTTCTTTTTTCTGTGCTGAAAATGTTTGTACCCAGCGCTATACCCAGCGCACAAGCCCTTTTTTGGATATATTCAGGGCATTATTCCAAAAAGAAAACAAAATGAACATATTTTGACCCGAAGTAAGATAGCTAAAGAAACAGGTGTCTCTCATGCAACCGTATTTTTGAAACTTCTTCTCTTGTGTCTATTGGATTTTGACTTTTTGCCAATGTTGGCAAAAGGTCAATCAGTGCCCATATAGCGTTTATATCGGTGTCAGGTCAAGCGGCATATACTAACAGCTAAAATGCCATGTTTGCCGTCTGGCGGGACTCTATACGAGGAGTTTCAGGATTTAAAAGTGCTTCGATTGACCTGTCTATGGCAGTCTTACGAAATGACCACAATGGACACAGAGTATCAGGGCATTTTGAAACTTCAGCTCTCTGCCCGGCACAGCACCACAAACAATAATTTCTGATCGCTTTAACTCTGGCTTTAGGATTCTGTTTTCCTGCTGCCAACCTGTAATTCCAAAGAGGACAATCTGAAAACGAACACCCGGATACTGCAGACACTTCCCACCCTGAACAATTTAAACAGCGCTCACGGATGGCTTGTCTTCGATTTAAGTTCTTAATCCTTGTCCCGGTCTTGGAATGTATTTTCACCCGCATTAATTTACCCCTTGCCATGCCTGTGTGAGGGTTTGCAAAATAGTCTGTTCTTCTTGTTCGATTTCTCGCACTTGAGACAAAAGCACTTGATCGATATGCTTTTCAATACAATTTCTGACAATATCTCTGAGAGCTTCCGGTGGCAGAGAATCAAGTTCAACGACAGAGTCGCCATATTCAGAAACAAATCGTTTATAGTTTGGGTCGCTCTGTTTTCCAGGATCAGAAGGCAGATTGTATGCGTCTATCTGCTCAGGCGTTAATGCGATCCTTTCAAATGTTATCCGTTCCCCGTCAGTACCATACTGTCTGATCCTCTCTTTTAAGCTGTTGAAAATGGACAAACCCGAAGGATCAAAATCGCCTGCATAATAAAGGTGACAGTTTTTTCCTCTTTCTAAGTTTTCGGCAAACCGTTCATAGCTTTCAAAGATCGCGGTCCGACTCACCTGTCCCCTAACCACCATTAAATTTACGTCATAAGCATAGGTGATTTCAGACAGCACGTCTCTCAAAGCGTCTTTTTCTGTCCATATCTCGATATAGCTGTTTTGGTTTTCCCATTTGTTTTTACGGTATGCCACTCCCACTGTGGCCATGTAGTCGGCAAGATCATGATATGACGCCAACCTGTCGACCTGCCTCAGTCTGTCTGCAAACGCATCTTCCGGCAATATGCCTTCGTCTCTGCCGATTACACACAACCGTGACAATTTTTTATAAAACCTCTGCTGGTTCGGGATAATTTGTTTCGCCACTAATTGATAATATATTTGACGTAAAGTCAGCGCAAAGTCATAACTTCGGATGATTTTTTGTACTTGAACTAAAAGTTCTAAGGATTTTTTTTGCATTTATTGCC
>MVDB01000046.1 GCA_002050025.1 Desulfobacteraceae bacterium 4484_190.2 | reverse complement strand
ATCCGTTATCCCTGGATTAATATAGAGCTGGGAGAAACAAAATCGAGACAGAAAATCAATAAATACATATACTTCAAACCGTGGAACTGGATAATTGTGGCTGGTACCTATGAGGAAGAAATCTACAGTTCCCTTCATGAGACTGAACGATTCATCATAATCGTTGTGCTCATGGGCCTCGTTCTGGTCCTTGTCTTGACCCTCACCCTTTCGACAGTGCTGACGAGGCCCATTAAAGAGCTCATAGAGGTAACCACCAGGATGGCAGGCGGAGACCTTTCTGAGAGGGTCCTTGTCCGCAATGCAGACGAAATTGGTGTTCTCGGAGTATCATTTAACCGGATGATAGTGCAGGTCCAGCATTACACATCAAATTTGGAAAAAATTGTGTCGTCCAGGACGAAGGAACTTGAGGAATCAAGGGAGAAATACCGTGATATTTCACGATTTTTGAACAGTATCCTGGATAGCGCCACTGAATATTCCATCATGGCCCTGGATTTTTACGGGAGGATTATCGAATTCAATAAGGGAGCGGAAAAGATTACTGCCATTAAGGATCCCTCGGGTAAAACTACAGGCTTTGTGGAGATCGTCCGGGACCTCACCAGGAGAAGGACTCTCGAGAAAGAGTTAACTGAGACCAAAGAATTTCTCGAAAATATATTGGACAGTTCTGTTGACGGAATTGTAACCACTGATCTCAAAGGAAAGATAACTTACCTGAACCGGGCTATGGAGGAGATGATTAAATACAGGAGAGAAGAGATCCTGGGACAACACATTTCGCAGGTTTATGTAAGGGGTATTCAAGAGGCCAGGGATATTATGGCGCTCCTGAGGGCAGATGAAAGGGCTGAAAACTACGAGATGGAAACAAGGACCAAGGATGGGGAGGTTCTTGTGATTTTGAATTCACTGTTCCTGGTTCGAGGTGAAGATGACCGGGTTATTGGTACTGCTGGAATCTTCAAAGATATTACGGAGCAAAAGCGTTTGGAGGCCAAGCTTAAATCGGCTCAGGCCCGTCTTGTTGAGGCATCCAAAATGAGGGCCCTCGGGGAGCTGGTTGCCGGCGTAGCCCACGAGTTAAATAATCCACTCATGGCCTCGCAAACGATCCTGCACGTACTCCTCAAAAATTTTAGTGAAGACAACCCTGAACGGGAGCGGCTGGAACTCATAAAAAAATGCAACAATCGAATCGAGAGAATCGTTGAGCACTTGAGAGGATTTTCAAGGCAGACCGAGCCTGAATTTAGTGAACTTGACATAAACTACCCCATAGAAAATGCCTTGATGATTACAGGACAACAACTTCTCGATCACAACATATTGCTCAAAAAGAGACTGGCACAAAATTTGCCAAAGATCATGGGCGATTCAAACCAGCTCGAACAGGTTTTCCTCAACCTGATTTCCAATGCCAGGGACGCAATGGATGAGGGGACGCGGCCAAAGGAGTTGACCATTTATTCTTACAGCACTGAGGATGAAGGAGTTCCCCTGGTCGTCGTCTCGGTAAAAGATACCGGGGAGGGGATCCCTGAAAAAAACCTTGATAAAGTCCTTGAACCTTTCTTCAGCACCAAACCGGTGGGAAAGGGCACAGGCCTGGGTCTTTCTCTTTGTTTTGGCATTATAGAGGCCCACGGAGGGAGAATTGAAATTAAAAGCCAACCTGGTAAAGGGACTGAGGTGACAATCCTTCTGCCAATCAAACAATCGGGAAAGGAGTAACGCAATGGCAAAACGTATCCTTATCGTTGACGATGATGAAATGGTCCTTATTGCCCTGAATGAGCTCCTCAGGCCGGAGGGTTATGAGGTGCATACTTCGTCCAGGGGTAGCGAGGCACTCAAGAAACTCGATCAGGATGGCTATGACCTCCTGATGCTCGATGTTATCATGCCTGAAATGAATGGTTTTGAACTTTGCAAGAAGATAAGGGAAAAAGAGAACTATAGAGAAACGCCGATCGTGTTTTTATCGGCTAAAAGCCAGGATGAGGACCGGGTTCAAGGGATTGATGCAGGAGCTAATCTATTTCTGTCAAAGCCAATATCGCCTGAAAAGCTCATCGGAATCATATCGGATACTATTGGCTGACTCCAAGGGAGTGCAGAAGCCTGTCAAGGGCTCCATCGCGATCCATCAGTTCTGTGATACGCTGCACCTTGAATTCGTCTTTTGGTGCAAGACTGGAAGTAGTCTTCTCCAAACGTTCCAGGACCGCAAAAGTGTCATCTTTCACCAGCATAAGGGGAGTCTTGGAGGTTTTGGCCACATGTAAAAGCTGTGGTGCCGGATTTCGTCCTCCGGTCAAGAGAATTCCTGCAATAGCCCGGTGGGCTGGGGGTTCACCTGTTTCCGCGTCAAGAGGAAATGGCTTTAGGAGAATAATCTTGTTATAGGCTCTTTTAAACAGACGCAACTCACCCTTTAGGTCTGTCGAACCAACAGTCATCCCTCCAACGGACTGCCCGAGATATTCCCCTCCCCAAAGGATTTCACTATCAAGGATATCTTTTATCTCCCCAAGGCTTCGGAAGGAAAGTACAGGATCCTCGGGAAGTGCAGTTATAATTGGAATACCCTTCTGTGCAAGGGAAGGGATCATTTTATTGCTGATTTCTTCAAGTTTTTCAGGTGCCACCCGGTTAAGGATGATGCCCTTGACTCTGTCCTTAACTAGAGAACTGACAGACAGAATGGAGTAAATGGTCTTAGCGGTGTCTCTGAATCGACTGACGAGAACGAAATCTGCCTTCAATTCAGTGATAAGGGAGACATCGGGAATAGGGCGGGAGGAATCGTCAAAGAAAATGTGCTCGGAGCCCATGACAAGGAGGAAATCTTTTCCAACGGACAGCTCCCTGGCAAGGGATTTGATCTCCTCAAGAACCTCCTTATTCTCCCTTTGCCGCCATGCCTCTTCTGAGAGGAGAAAAGGGCAGATTCGCTCGAAGGGTTCTTGAAGATTCAATACCTCTTTAAAAAGTAAGGCATCGCAGTCAGTCCAAACCCCATCTATATTAACGGGGTGGGTTCCGAAGGGCTTTATGAAGCCCACACTGTTCCCTTTCTCCACAAGCCTTCGTGCTATGGACCAGGTAATGAGGCTGTGGCCTGTCCGATCGCCTGTAGCGCCAATAAAGATAAGAGACATGCAGCAAAAAACCTCCTTAGCCCACGGTGTTTGACTCTTGCCATGGCATTATAGAAACTTTGTCCTGAAACATCAAAGGGAATTTCCATTACTCCTCAAGCCACTTGAGATGGCCGGTACAAGTAACCCCATGTGGACAAATAAAAGCCATATTTTCCGGACGCGGGCTCTGGCTAGTTGTCAATAAACTGACAAGTTTACAATCAAATCCATTTTGGCCTACCTAAGTTGAACCCCTTCCCACGCAAGCCTTTTTTACTGGCATTGAATTATTAGAAAAATCAGAGAGTTAAGTGGCTAAGCCTTACGCTGTGAGGGTGGCATCGATTTTGCTGATATGTAAACGCATCGGAAACTCTGCAACCTGTTCAAATTTAAACTGATCGGTTCTTGGTTCAGCAGCGCCTCTGGTCACAGAAGTTGCCAGTTTGAACAAAAAAGTGAAGTTGGCCTTGCCGAGTCACATACGATGGTTCCAGGTTCAAGGGTTATAACATCTTGATATGACTTAACGTTACAGCTCAATGTCGGTCTTAGTCTTTTTTACCCATTGGATGAAAATTATTTGCCGCCTCTATGGAGGCGCAACTCTTTTTGATTGAGCCTATTAGGTTCATCAACCAGGAACCTTGGACGTTGAACCTTCGAACCCTGTCGAAGATCCCGTCGGAAGAGAAACAGAAGCAGGGAACCCGTGAACGCATACAATATTTCTTCAAGGACTGCCGCCATGAACACTCAAGCCATAGAATATACCCCTGCAATAGATTATAAACGTTACAGGCCCATAAGGCATAACTTAAAGCTCGTTTTTTTCTGCCTTACAGCCATTCCCTTTGTCGTATTTGCATTTATCTATCTCAGGATTGGAGCATTCACCACTGCTTTGTCCGGATTCCTTGTGGCACTGGTCCTGATAATTGTGCTTGAGGGATTTATGATTTTCAGAAGGATGGCTGATAACGTTGAGCAGATGTCCTCAACTATGATAAAGGCCATGGAAGGTAAGGCAGAAAAGGTTCAAGATGGTGGTGCAACCAGGGAATTTGCGATTATCGCAGATACGTTTAACCGAACCCTCTTCAAATTAGAAGACACTACCCAGGAACTGGGTGTACGGGCGGTTCAGGCTGCGACATTAAATGAAATAAGAGAAATAGTTTCAAAGAGCATCAAAATGGATGAAATTGCCAAGGCCATCCTTTCGCGGGTAATGAGGGCGGTCAACGCTAAGGCCGGATATCTGGCAGTGAAAAATGGCGGGTCCCCGGCACTGCACATAGCAGCCTCACTCGGAATATCCGAAGGACTCCCGGATGAAATATCGATTGATGCGAACGAAACATTGGTGGGGCTGGTTATTGCGGACAAGTCCCCTGTTTTGATCAAAGATATAGATGAGGACCCTTATAAGAAAAAGCTTAATTCCCCTGATATTGGACTTCCGCGCCTGTTATACCTATCAATTGTTGCAAAGGGAACTTCCATTGGGGTGCTTGCCCTTGGAAGGGATAAAGAACAAGCCCCTTTCGAAGAGGAGTATGTTCAATTTCTCCAGATATTACTCCAGCAGATCGCATACAGCGTTGAAAATGCCATGCTTTATGAAAATCTGCGGCGGTCCAACAGGAAGATGGAGGCTGCCATGGCAACCCAACAGAAGGCCCAGGACCAGATGTTGGCTTCAGCCAGAATGGCTGTCTTTGGTGAGCTGTCCCTCAATATTGCCCATGAACTTAACAATCCGCTTACAGGAATTTTAGGCTATACTGATCTCATTCTTGGCTCTACTGTTGATAACAATCAGACGGAAGAGATGCTCCAGAGAATTCGAACCCAGGCCATCAGGGCAAGCAATATTACAAGGAGTCTTTTGGATTTTGTCAGTATTGAGCCGGGTTCAAAAATCAAGACAGATCTAAATGAGCTTATAAAAAAGACTTTTTTATTGGGACGGGGAAGATTGCGAGACAGTGGCATCCAGCTTGAAATTAAATTGGCCGATAAACCGCTTCCCACAATGTTGGAGCCAGCTCAAGTATTGCAGGTATTTTTTAACCTTTTAAGTAATGCTCTAAATGCAATGACCGGGGCATTTGAGGTGTCGCTGGGGTCAGAGGAAAATGGCAACGACAGAAAAGGAAAAGAATTTCTACTCAAGGTGGAGAGTGGGTTGAAAAAGGACATGGTTTACGTGTCCTTCAAGGACACCGGTCCAGGGATACCGTCTGATCGCCTTTCAAAGATTTTTGAGCCTTTTTATTCAACCCAGGATAAGATTAGCGAAGTGGGTCTTGGCCTGTGGGTAAGCTACAGAATTATCAGGGCTCACGGTGGTACTATCCAAGTTAAAAGCATTCCGGATAAAGGAAGCACCTTTATCGTTATCTTGCCATTGGCCGGGGAAAAAGAGGACGAATAGACCCTGCTACCACGTGATCAGTTACAATCCAAGTATGCATAAGTAGTGGTTGGCCGAAAACCCCATTATACTGAAATAATAATATATTAAGACGTATATGATGGTTTGAAGACTGGGAAAGCAATCAGCTATCAGCATTCAGCAAAAAATGATGAAGATTCTTGTTTTAGTGGCTGAAAGCTTAAGATCTTCACTTCCGTAATTCGGTACTATCACCTTGTATTCACATCTTTTATTGGGTTTTCGTTTAGAGACTAACTAAGGTGCGAAAGAATCTGATGGCACAAAACAAAATCCTTGTCATAGACGATGAAGAGATGATTGTTGATTTGTGCCGGCGCGTGCTTACGAGTGAAGGGTACGACGTCCAATGTACCTCCAGTGGTAAAGAAGCATTGGAGCTTGCCTCATCCGAACAATTTCACCTGGCAGTTATTGATATGTTGATGCCCGGGATTGATGGGCTCGAAACATTTCTGGCCTTAAAAAAGCGACAACCTGCGCTCCTTGGCGTATTGATTACTGGACATGGCACTATGGATACTGCAATTCAGGCCATGGAACTTGGGTTTAGCGGCTTTATCAGAAAACCCTTTACGCCGGTAGAACTGGCCCATGTTGTCAAAGAATCTTTTCGAAAAGCCGTGCTTTTTGAGGAAAACACACGTCTTAAAACGCTTATTCCCCTGTACAGACTTGGAGAAAAATTCATAATATCCCAAACAAAAGAAGACGTTCTTGATGAATTGATCCGGACAGTAGCTATACAGACCGGCACACAAAGAATTTCAGTTATGCTTTACGACGAGGCTGAAGGTTGTCTCAGGATTGCCGCTGCCAAGGGTTTAAAAGAAGAAATAGTCCATAAGGTCAGAATAAAACCAGGGGAGAGAATCGCAGGCAGGGTATTTCAAACAGGTGAGCCAATAATCATGGGCAGGGGTCCGGAAGACAACCCCCGCCTCGCATCGTTTTTGAAATCCAGGAACATTATTGCATCCATATCGTTTCCCCTCAAAGCGAGAGGCACTACACTGGGAGTGCTCAATGTTAGCAGGGAGAAAAGCGGATCTCCTTTCAGTCAGGCCGATATAGAAATGCTTTCGGTTATTTGCAGTCAGGCTGTCATGGCACTGGAAAATGTCAGGATTATGGACGAAAAGGCAGAAAGAATAAGGATGCGAGCCCTCTTTGAGCAGTATGTAGCGCCGGAAGTGGCAGAAGTGCTTATTACGCATGAACAGAACCCCATGGAAGTTGGCGAGATCAAGGATATAACGGTCCTTTTTGCAGATATCAGGAATTTTACCAACCTGGTCCAGCACCTGCCTTTGGAAACCCTTCGGTCATTGCTGAATGATTTTTTTGACCTTTTGACGGGTATCGTATTCATGTTTAAAGGCACACTGGATAAATTCATGGGCGATGCGGTGCTTGCCGTTTTCGGGGCCCCTAATAATATTAAAAAACCACAAAACGCGGCTGTTTCTGCCTCTATGGAGATGCTGAGAAGATTCGACCAACTCAAAAAAACGTGGACATCAACAGAGCAACCATTTGGTCAAGTTGGCCTTGGGATTGGAATCAGTTCAGGTGAAATGTTCCTGGGTAATGTGGGATCTCAGAGAAGGCTCGACTACACGGTCATTGGTACAGACGTCAATATTGCACAGCGCCTGGCGTCAGAGGCTGCTTCGGGGCAGATACTAATTACAGAAAGTGTAAAGTCCCAACTGGATTCACGAGTTCGCGTTACGCAAGAACCCCCGCGTTTGCTCAAAGGATTAGAAACTCAGATCCCCGTTTTCTCCATTGGTACGTTCTGACAGCAATACTGGACATCGTGCCTCTGTTTTTCACAATGTCATATATGCGGACGTCCGATCGAAATTCACCAAAAAATCCTATATTTTCGGAAAACTTGTTCGGCCATTGCGTAAACATCCATTAAACATTTCAAGGCCAGGGAAGTCAGCCGGGTAATGAACTCAAATTTTATGCAATGTTAGGGTTAATAATGATTTCTTTTGAAAAAACACGGAAAGTATCTTCCAGTTCTATTCTTGTATTCTTCATATTTGTTCCCATGAGTCGTCAATAAATATGATTCTTCTTTGAGTACCATACGATGATAAACTGCTATGGTAACGATAACAAGCACTGTCATTACAAAACTGGGACGTACTAAAAATAAGCCAAAGAACATGGCGTAGTAGGAAAGGAAATATGGGTTTCGAATGTATGCATAAACACCATTTTGAATTAGCTCGATTTTCTGGTTTTTATGGACACCGATACGCCAAGATTGCTTTAGCTGTCCTGAAAAAAAGTACCCTGTAACAATGCTAATTCCAAATATACATAACCCAACATAAGAAATCACTGGAGAGCGTAAAAAAAGGATTACACCCATAAATTTGTACCAGTAATTTGAATAGGTTGAAATTATTGTTATAAAAATACATAAATTTGTTAAAATTATGGTAGCGGTTATTACAGGATCTGATGCTCTAATCGTCTGTCTAGTACGGGCCTTTACAATTATATTTCTTGTGATGAATGTTCCAAGAAAGATCAATGGCAGAAGTATAATTAATATTTTTTCTGTCATGTCTGTTTTGTCCTAACTCACTGGTTTTTACGGGGCGAAGCATAGCAAAAATCGTAAGTTCTCAAAAAGCCCGGGAAGATATTGGGCCATGCGGGTCTATCAGCAAGCTCTATTTTCTCGTATTGTTTGTTTAATCCTTCCAGTTCCACCATTTTAATAATTCTGGTTCATGGGCAGAATTACTAGCATAATAAACTGCACACCTAAAAACATACAATACACAGCGATCAATATGATGCCCTCGCAACGCCATGAGGTTTTGATACATTGTCTCCGGGTTTTCACCTTTTAACTTATTTACCTTTCGATAGCCTAAATCAACTAAATCTTTGCTTAGACTTTCCCCAACACCGGGGACTATTTGAAATTCTTTGACTGCTTCCATACTTTGGTATTTATTCCGCCTTGAAATTTGGATTATAAGTAATACCAATTAGCTTGCCAAAAGGATCAACAACTGTTGCACGTTTTATGTCCTCACCTACATCTTGGATTTCTACTATAGCCAGCCAAGCTACTAAAGTTTTGAGCTTATATACCTACCGCCGCCTTGTCCTGGGCATACGTGCGGGCCTGGCCGCCGGCCTGGGGGTGGGGCGGGGCCGACCTATATTACTTGGTGGTCTGCTGAAAAAAGGGTTTTTAGTGGGCTGGATATGAATAGGTCTTTCCGGCCTTGGCCTGTTTGGCCTTTCCGGTTTGTTGGGCCTGTCAGGTCTGTCAGGTCTGTCAGGATGATTATAATAAGGCGGTGGATAATGTCCCCAACCGGAATGATAGGGGTAGCTCCCGTAAATCCCATAGCCTACTGAAACATGGCTTGATGATGAACCTGATGTACCGCAGCCAGAAACAACCAATCCTCCACCCGCTATACAAGCGCCCAGCAGTAATATGAAAAATCTTTTCATTATTAGGGCTCCTCTACTGTCCGGAATAAGTCCAGCGCTGGAGTATAACCAGAGCACCGGTATTGTCCGCAATTAATGCTGCATTTTCACTGGCAGAGCCCTGTCTGGGCCTTACCAGTACTATACCGCCAAGACGTTTAATTTTGTCCAGAACGGCCTCGGGATCGGCAACCCGGATCACAGGGACCCAAAGTTCTTTATATTCATTCTGTTTCACTTTTCTGATTCCAGCTCGCCATTTCCCTTCTTTAACCAGGATTATGTAATTCTCACCTTCGATGCTCGAATCATAATGTCCCAGACCTTTGTAAAACCTGTCTGATTTTTCTAGGTGAAGGGTCCACAGTTCATTCCACAACCATTCCCCTATTTCAGCATTTTGGTCAACAGGGTCGCCCCCCTTGGCCCGCAGGATTGCCAAATGTGCACATAGAGGATCTCTGACAAAGGCCACTCTTCCTCGTTGTGGCATGTTCACAGGGCCATTGACCACCTTGCCTCCCTGGGCCTTGACATAGGCGATCGCCTGGTCCACATCAGGAACAGACATGGAAGGTGTCCATATGGCAACAGCCTTCTTGTCCGCCTTTGGTTTTATCTCAACCATCCCACCGATTATCTTGCCATGATTGAATATTTCAATGTAGTCACCATTCTCTCGGAACACCCAGTCTAAGAGCCCGCCGTAAAATCTTCTGGAGGCAAGTGAGTCTGGCGTAATGAGATCATGCCACACAAATTTGCCGGGATGATAAACATTGGTAGAATTCGTTGTAATGGGAGACAGGGCGTCTGCCCCTTTGGGTCCTACGTTGCCTTTTACACTTACACAACCGCTTACCAGTAGAAAACCCAACACCAGAAGACAAGCGGTCAACACAGGTATAAATTTCAACCGTTCGTGATTCATAATCTGATACATCCTTTCGGTTTTGATTGCAGGCCGATTCAAGAAGGTTGGTGACAGGTGAGGCTACAAGAACTTCCTTTTTTTGGCACGGAGGATACGGGATTTGGAATTGTGTGTCAAGGGAAAAATGGCCACAACATCTGTGGGGTAAGGCGGGATTAGGGCTAGAGGTTTTTCAACGAGATGACCGGGATTTGGAATTGTGTGTCAAGGGAAAAATGGCCACAACATCTGTGGGGTAAGGCGGGATTAGGGCTAGAGGTTTTTCAACGAGATGACTTGAAGGGGATTCCCGGCGGCGCAGCCACCGGGAATGCTAAGATCACTGGCTGCAAGAGTTTTCCAGAGACCTTGTTTATGTTTATAATTCTGTTAAACCAAAATTTTCAAA
>MVDB01000045.1 GCA_002050025.1 Desulfobacteraceae bacterium 4484_190.2 | reverse complement strand
CCGGTCGCCTTCAGAATATGCCGGACTGCCAATGCCAAACCACAGCCATTGCATGCCCTGTGACCCGAAACAAAAAGCGCTTCCCTATTTGCACCTCGTTCGCCGTTCATAGCCCTATTTCTCCGTTCTTTTTTAAAGACCCGTATGCTCGTATGCCCCCAATATCTTCTCGAGCTTATTGATAATTTACAACTCAACAACTCAACTATTTGACGATTTTTGTATTACGGCAAAATCTCCGGATTGAGGTCCACCCAGTAGGATTCCGGCAAGGGAAGACCTTTATTCAGCATTTCCTCTGCCTTTTCCACAATCCTGCGAACCGTCTTTAGATTTATCTCCCGACCTCCCAGGCCGGCGATAAAATCGAAAACCAGGGGGGCATCCCTCATTCCACAAAGCTTGGCCTTTAAATCCATGCCTATGGCACCCTCGCTTCCCATGGAAAAGCTAGCGTCCATCACTGCAACTACCTTCGCGGCCTTGATGACCTCCCAGATAGCTTCATGTGGAAAAGGCCGGTAACAGCGGATTTTTACCAATCCAACCTTTTTTCCTATAGAGCGCAGCTCATCCACGGCCTCTTTGATAGTGCCGACCACAGAGCCCATGGCCAAAAGAATCACCTCAGCATCTTCCGTTCGGTATGCCTCAATCAAGCCGCCATGATCCCTGCCGGTTATCCGGGCAAGCTCCGCGAAAATTTCCGGGATTCTTTTCTTCCCATACTGCATAGCCTGCTGCACGGAATATTTGAATTCCATGAGCATATTTTCTTCCGAGTATGATCCCCAGGCCTTTGGGTTATTCACATCAAGGTAATTGGCAGGCCTGAACGGTGGGAGAAACGAATCGATCTTTTTTTGCTCAATGAAGTTTACACGCTCATAGGAGTGAGTGAGAATCCAGCCGTCCATGCAAACCATGACCGGAAGAAGAATCTGGGGGTCTTCTGCAACCTTAAATGCAGCGATGTGGGCATCATACGCCTCCTGGCTGCTCTCCACATAGAATTGAATGACACCTGAGTCACGCAGAGATACTGTGTCCTGGTGGTCGATCTGGATGGTTATTGGGGCTGAAAGAGCACGATTGACGCCAGTAATCACAAAGGGGAGCCGCATGCCGGCACTGCAATACAGGACTTCCGTCATCAATAACAACCCCTGGGATGACGATGCGGTGTAGGAACGGCTTCCTGCAGCAGAGGAACCGCTTATGACACTGGCTGCGGAAAATTCGGATTCCACTCGCACATATTCAGTATCCATCTCACCATTGGCCATCATCTTTGCAAGCCACTCCACGATATGAGTCTGGGGGCTGATTGGGTAGGCCGAAATAACTTCAGGACGGCAACCCTTGACTGCCAGGGCCACTGCTTCTGAGCCCTCCACTACTTTGACGTTGCTCATTGTTTGTTCTAACATAATAACGTCCCGGGAATTCTATCCCGCCAGGGCGGGAAAATTATAGATATTTGCTGAGGCTTGGTAATCTTGCCTCACACATGGAATAATGGAATGTCGTATATACCATATTTAGCGGGGATGTGCATTCGTCTTCTACCAAATGGATTAGATGCGAATTTCTCATTTTTCTTATGGTTTGGCAACTTGATTGTAAGTTCTCAATAAATCCGGGCTGAATTAGAAAAATCCCCCTCAATCCCCCTTTGCAAAAGGGGGAAGCAGTATGAATGCCCAGACTTATTGAGATGTTACCAAGAATCGATGTAAACTCTCAAAAAGTCCGGAAAAATAAAAGGCTCACGCCTGAATTCCTTATTCGGAGTTTACCCGTAAGGGTTTTATCCTCAAGTTATTGAGAAGAGACACTTGATTTTCCCAATAACCCATTACGTCAATTCCTCTCCGAGGCGTAGTCTCTACGATCCGGAGGCCCAAAACCCATTATTCCAGTGTTCCATCATTCCATTATTCCAGTTGGGGCAAAGCCCTTAAGTTCGGTCCTCTGTGCCCGAATTTCACTTATCTTCGGGTACCATTTCAATGGCGTCAACCGGGCATTCATGGGCGCACAGCCCACATCCCTTGCAATATTCGTAGTCTATATAATATATCTCATTTTCCGTATAAACTGCATTATCAGGACAGACTTCCTCACAGATACCGCATGCCTTGCACAAATCTAAATCAATCAGGGGCCTCTGGTCCCGCCAACTTCCGGTCTTGTAATCCAGAGAGGTGCCCCCTTTGACTACCCCACCTATAGTTATTTTCACGACGAATTCCTCATGAGCTGGTCATAGCTTTCTTGTACCACCTGTGCGTTTTTTTCCCCAAGCCTTCCGGGAAATTTGCTCTTTACTGCATTCAACGCGGATTGAAGTGTAATCTCATTGGTTATTGCAGCAAACGCCCCGAGGAGGGCTGTGTTGATAATTGGCCGACCCAGTATCCGTCGCGCCAGGTTGTCGGCAGAAATAGTGTGTGCCTCAAAGGGTTTCCCACTCAGACCAAGGTCTTCTGCGCTCTTGTCCGTATTCAATAAAACCAGGCCGCCATCCTTGAGCCCTTCGGTAATGTCGAGTTCCCCCATGATGGTGGCGTCCTGGACAATCACATAGTCAGGCTCAGCCACCCTGCTGCGAAGACGAATGGTTTGGTCACTCAAGCGGCAAAACGCCATAATGGGCTTGCCTCTCCGCTCACCGCCACCTCCAAGAAAAGGGAAGGCTTGCCCGTATTTGCCGTCTTCCAAGGCCGCAATGGCCATGAACTGGGCAAGCACTAAAGAACCTTGTCCCCCTCTTCCATGTATTCGTGTTTCTTTCATTTGGCCCCCGTTTGATAAAGTATATGCCTCTATAAAATCTACCAATGCATTTCAGATGAGATTTTCTGCGCCTTCGCCATCACCAAATCTTTCAATTCTTGTTCAATTCTGTCAAGGGTAATTGTGAAAATTGAACCTGTAATGCTTAGAGACGCCTCAATTCGGCCCCCTGATTTAATTGGAGCGGCAACACATCTGACGCCCTCAGAATACTCTTCGTCGTCAATAGCGTACCCTTGTTTCCTTATCTTGTTCAATTCCTCCAACAGTTTTTCAAAATTAGTTATAGTACTTTTGCCGAATACTTTTAGGGTTCCATTTTGATAGATCTCTCCAGCCTCTTTCGTGGATAAACCGGCAAGGAGAATCTTGCCTCCGGCGGTAGCGTGCGGGTCTGTAACAAAACCAATATATGTAGATAGGGAAAGACCGCTTGGGTTGTTGATTTTGTCTATGTACAAAACCTTTTTATTTTTAAGCACTGCCAGATGAACTGCTTCCCGGGATTCTTTGTGAAGTTCTTCTAAGTACTTACGAGCTATGCTCCGGATATCCATGTTTTCCAATATCCCCTTGCTGATTTCTAAAAACCGAAAACCTAGGGAATATTTCTTGGTCTCAGGGCATTGAGCGATATAGTTACGAGGTAAAAGGGTATTGAGCATATGGTGAACAGAGCTTGGATGCAAATTTAGCATACCGCCTATTTCTGATAGTTTAAGGCTCTGAGGGTTTTCGTGCAGCAGTTCAATGATCTGGAAACACTTATCGATAGAGCTCAGTTTCATTTATTTAACCTAAAACCGGTTCAAGATGTATTTGATTATTTCATATTATGAAATTCAGTTTTGTTATATTAAAAAGCACGAATTGACAAATCAGTCAAGTTTTTTTTTAATTGGATAATTAAAATTTAAATAGTTGAAACTGAAAATATTTAAATCTTGACTATTAAGATTTACAGTGTATATCTATCCTATCATTGCAAACCCATACCAGGCACTAAGTACAGACCTCGTTATTTGATCTAAAAACTAGGTCCGATTTTTGGACACCATCCTCATCATATTGGCTATATGGAGCTAAATTGAGGAATTGTGAATTTAGGGATTGAGGGATTAAGATAAGGAAAAGATTCATATTTCAATTCCCAAATTCCCAAATTCCTGAATTCTACGAGTGTCCAATTTTCATGCAAACGATATGGATTCTAATATTAACAACCACTTAACTACTCAACCATTCAACCACTTAACGAGGCCTGAAGTAGAGTGTTTCATAAGTTCTGTTCCTGATTTTAGCAATTTATCATATCATCAAATCACAGGAACAACCTTAAAAAATACGAATATCGAAATGCGAATTTTCAAAATTCTAAACAAAAACATCATGATGCGACCATTTCTCGTTTTGGTCATTGATATTTTTGTCATTTGTATTTGTTTCGAGTTTCGACCTGCCCGCCCACGCCTCTTTGTTCAGGATGTTTCAGCTGCATTAGAGTGTGAAACAGAAATAAACATTCAACGTTATGCATAAAGGGCAATGGCAGGCGGGTATTCGAATTTCATATTTCCTCGTCCCCCACAGATGGGTGTAACGTATGAATTTATATTAATATTTCATGTTGCCATTTTAATTCACTAAACTTTTAAGACGGGGCACTAGATAGGGTGAGGGAACAAAAGAATGTAGAAAAGGGGAGGGGCAGGGGATGAGCGTTGAGAATGAATTGGTAATAAAGGAAATCGTGGATGCGATCCGGAGGTTGTACAGGGCCGTATATCTTGATTCGGCGAAGATGAGCAGGCAGTTCGGCCTTACGGGATCTCAGAGCGGGGTGCTAAGGAATCTGGTCGCTCATGGGCCGCTCTCATCGGTAGCGTTGAGCCGCAGACTTTACGTAACGCCATCCAACATCACAGGGGTGATTGACCGTCTGGAAAGAAAAGGTTTGGTGGAGCGGGTCAGAAAGGAGGGGGATCGCCGCATTGCCTTAATCACGTTGACCGAAAAGGGCGATGAGCTGAGTAAATTATTACCGGATCCCATAGAGAAGAAACTCATTTCCGAGCTGGGTGACCTGGAGCCGGAGCATGTTCAATTGCTTAGCATGGCGATGAATCAGATTATTAATCTTATAGACACCAAAGGGGTTGAAGGCGCACCCATGGACTTAAACCAGGAAATTGGTCCTATCTCCAATAAAGATGGGCACCAAGGAGGGATTTGAAGAAAATTCTGATCGACTAAACCGTAAAACCATAATCCGCTGGATGCTAAACAAAAGTATCCCAGCCATGAAAAGGAGGAAGTACCCATGTCAAAAATAAAGGAATTAGAACAATTGTTCACAAAAGGAAAAATTACCCGCCGTGACTTCATAACCCGAGTTTCGGCACTAGGGTTCATGGCCGCTGTGTCACCCGCATTGCTGAGCAGCACGGCTAAAGCGGCGACACCCAAAAAAGGAGGACGTTTTATAATAGGGATTACTGGCGGGTCAACCACTGATTCCATGGACCCTGCAACACTGACTTCCAACATGAACCAGAACGTCAACTGGCAGATAAGGAACAATCTTGTGGAAATCGATCACAATTTCAATGCCATCCCTGAACTTGCTGAGTCCTGGGACTCAACTCCTGACGCAAAAGTGTGGACTTTTAAGCTGCGCAAGGGAATAGAATTTCACAATGGCAAAACCATGACAGCAGAGGATGTGATCTTTTCCATAAACCACCATTTGGGCGAAAAATCCAAATCTGCAGCTAAAGCATATTTAAAAAGTATAAAAGCTATTAAAGCTGACGGAAAACATGAAGTTATTTTTGAGCTTTCCGGGGGCAGTGCTGATTTTCCGTTTATCCTGGGCGACTATCACTTAACCATTTGTCCCGCCGGAACTGAAGGCCTGGAATGGGAAAAGGGCATAGGTACCGGGGGGTACATTCTGGAGAGCTGGGAACCTGGTGTCAGATCTTTTTCAAAACGCAATCCCAATTACTGGAAAGAAGGAAGAGCCCATTTTGATGAGATCGAAACCCTGTCTATTGTTGATACCAATGCCAGAACAAACGCATTAAAGACCGGCCGGATAAACTACATGGATCGTGTTGAACTTAAAACAGTACATCTCATGAAAAGGATGCCGGGGGTAAATGTCTCAGCCATAACGGGAACAGCACACTACACCATCCCCATGCGGTTAGATCAAAAACCATACAATGACAATAATGTTCGCATGGCATTAAAGCTTGCTGTTAACCGTGAACAATTAGTGAAACAAATGTTACGCGGTTATGGCGAACCCGGCAATGATCATCCCATTGCACCTGTAAATAAATATTATGCAAAAGACCTGGAACAAAGAAAATATGATCCGGAAAAGGCGAAATTCTATATGAAGAAAGCAGGCATGCTGGACCATACCTTTAATCTGCATGCCGCAGATGCCGCATTTGCCGGAGCAGTGGACGCTGCCGTCCTCATGAAGGAACAGGCAAAAAAAGCAGGCATCAACATAAATGTTGTCCGGGAGCCTGATGATGGGTACTGGAGCAATGTGTGGATGAAAAAAGAGTGGTGCATGTGTTACTGGGGCGGACGTCCCACTGAAGATATGATGTTTTCAGTTGCATACTCAGATGGGGCTCCCTGGAATGATACACTATGGAAAAATGATCGTTTTAACAAACTGCTGATAAGCGCAAGGGCAGAGCTGGATAAAGATAAACGCAGAAAGCTGTACTGGGAAATGCAGGAAATATGCAGAAATGACAGCGGAACTATTGTTCCCATGTTCAACCAGATGGTTGAAGCCAGTTCAGATAAGCTGGCACATGGACCTATCTCAGGGCACATGGCTCTGGATGGCATGCGTACCCCTGAGCGTTGGTGGTTCGCCTAATGCAATGTCGGTTGCCGTCCCATGCCGCGAACGGGACGGCAACATCAGAATTATTCCGATAGATTCAGGACCCGGTTAAAATGGACTCTGTTTTTGGATTGGTTGTTAAAAGGATCGGCATGGGAATCCTGACCCTGTTTGCCATCTCGATCATTTTTTTTATGGGAGTGGAAGCCCTGCCCGGTGATCTGGCGGAGGAAATCCTGGGGCAGAATGCACTGCCGGAAACCGTGGCCGCCTTTCGCAAGGAACTCAAACTCGATCTCCCACCGCACGAGCGTTATTTTTCCTGGCTGGGCGACTTAATGAAGGGCGATCTTGGCAAATCCCTTGCCAATGGACGGCCGGTTGTGGATTTGGTCGGCTGGCGATTTGCCAACACGATGTTTCTTGCCATCTCGGCCGCCGTGATCGCTGTCCCCGTTGCCATCTTGCTGGGGATTATCGCCGCCCTTTACCGCAACAGTTTGTTTGACCGTGCCATTTCCATAGCGACCCTCAGTACCATATCGTTTCCCGAATTCTTTGTGGCTTATATTTTGATTGCCCTGCTCTCGGTGCAATTAATCATTTTCCCGAGCATCTCCAATATCAACGACCAGATGTCGTTCTGGCAAAAAATCTATGCCATTGTTCTGCCCTGCCTGACCCTGACATTGGTTGTCGTGGCTCACATGATGCGCCAGACACGGGCGGCCATCATCAATATCCTGGCCAGCCCGTTTATCGAAATGGCTCGATTAAAAGGCATTCACCGTACCCGGGTCATCGTCATGCACGCCTTTCTGAATGCGCTCTCACCGGTGATCAATGTGATCGCACTCAATCTGGCCTACCTGGTTGTCGGTGTCGTTATCGTGGAGGTGGTATTTGTCTATCCGGGCTTAGGCCAACTGATGGTGGACTCGGTGTCCAAACGGGATATCCCGGTGGTCCAGGCCTGTGGGCTTATATTTGCTGCGGTTTACATCGGCCTCAACCTGACCGCCGATGTACTTTCGATTATCAGCAACCCCAGACTGCGGAATCCAAGGTAAAGAGAGGCGTTGTATGGCCTTTTTCAAATTGCTCAGAAAATCACCAATCATTGCCCGTATCGGTCTGGTAATGATTCTGTTGAATATCGCTGCCGCCATACTGGCCCCGGTAATCGCCCCTTACAGTGAGACCGAGGTGGTGGGTGATGTCTGGATGCCGATGAGTAGCGAACATCTTCTGGGCACCGATCATATCGGCCGCGACATGTTTACACGTCTGCTCTATGGCGCCCGCAACACCATCGCCACAGCCTTTGTGATTACGATGTTTTCCTTCGCCGTCGGTATTAGCTGCGGATTTTTCGCGGCCACGCTGGGTGGTTGGTCCGATTTGATATTAAGCCGTCTGGTGGACATCCTGATGGCCATTCCGGTCCTTATTTTTGCACTGGTTGCCCTGGCAATAGTCGGGAATTCCATACCGAAGCTGGTGGTAGTGATCGCTTTGCTGGATTCCACCCGTGTGTATCGCCTGTCACGAGCCGTCGCCATGGATATAGAGGTCGTGGAGTATGTTGAAGCCGCACGGCTGCGTGGTGAAGGCACCTGGTGGCTCATGCGCCACGAAATCCTGCCGAATGCCATGCCGCCCCTGGTGGCGGAATTCGGCCTGCGATTCTGTTTTGTATTTTTATTTATCGCCGCCCTGAGCTTTCTGGGTCTCGGCATCCAGCCCCCGACGGCGGACTGGGGCGGAATGGTACGAGAAAATTCAGGTGCGATTACTTTCGGAATTTTCACACCGTTGTGGCCGGCAGGTGCCATCGCATTTCTGACGGTAGGCGTGAATTTTATTGTCGACTGGTTTCTAAATGTCGCCAGCGGACTGCAAGATTAACACATATTTGTAAATGAACCCTAACGTTACATAAAATTTGAGTTCAAAACGCCTTAGGACCAAAGATTTATGCAACGTTAGGGTAAACAAGGTGGATGAATAATGAATCACTTGTTGTCTATGAAAAAAATCCAGATCGAAGGGTTCAGCGACGAGCATTGGACGCCGATCGTCAAAGGCATCGATTTGACTTTGGACAAGGGTGAGGTGCTCGGTCTGATCGGGGAATCAGGTGCGGGAAAATCGACCCTCGGGCTCGCGGCCATGGGCTTCAACCGGCAGGGATGCCGAATCGTCTCCGGATCGATCGTTTTCGATGATATAGAATTGACGAAAGCGCCCAAAAAGGAGTTGCGAGAATTAAGAGGTTCTCGTATTGCCTATGTTGCGCAGAGTGCAGCCGCTTCTTTTAATCCGGCACATAGGCTCATCAAGCAGTATGCTGAAACACCGGTTCAGCACGGCCTGATGAATCTTTCAGAAGCTGTAGAAAAAGGGATTGATATCTACAGGCGTTTACTGCTTCCGGACCCTGAGAAAATCGGCTATCGCTACCCCCATCAGATTTCTGGAGGTCAACTTCAACGCGCTATGGTGGCCATGGCGATGTCCTGCCAACCAGATATTATTGTGTTTGATGAGCCCACAACAGCGCTCGATGTTACGACTCAAATCGAAGTTTTAGCTGCCATCAAGGAAATCACCCGGCAATTCGACACGGCGGCCATTTACATTACCCATGACCTGGCCGTCGTGGCTCAACTGGCCGATCGCATCATGGTGCTTCGATACGGAGAGCTGGTCGAAGAAGGCAATACAAGGGAATTGCTGGCCAATCCCAAAGAAGAATATACCCGGCAATTGCTCTCTGTACGAACACTCAGGGGAGACAAGGAGCAGTTGGCAAAAAATAAGGCTGTCATCTTGGAAGTTAAGGATGTTTCGGCGAGTTACGTCAATGGCATCAAGGTCCTTAAGAATATCAGCCTGAAAATCCGTCGACGAAAAACCGTTGCCGTGGTTGGGGAATCGGGAAGCGGTAAAAGAGCGTGAAAGCCTGAGACGACTGCAAATGATCTATCAAATGCCTGACACGGCCCTCAATCCCAAACAGAAAGTGAGGAAAATCTTAGGACGGCCACTTAGTTTCTATTTTAGTATGTCGAAAAAAGAAAGAGAAAATAGAATCCTTGAACTCCTCGATGAGACCGAATTGCCGGAAAATTATATAGAGCGTTATCCGCCGGAACTCTCCGGAGGAGAAAAACAGAGAATCTGTATCGCCCGGGCACTGGCCGCCAACCCCGACTTAATCATCTGCGACGAAGTGACTTCAGCGTTGGATCAGCTTGTTGCTGAAGGCATTCTTAAGCTGTTACAGGATTTACAAAATGAATTGGACGTGTCTTATCTTTTCATCACTCATGACCTGGCCACGGTTAAGGCGATTTCTGATGAAATGATCGTCATGTTGGAAGGGAGGATCGTTGAGCAGGGAACAAAGAAAGTCATTTTATCACCGCCATATCATGAGTATACTGAAAAGTTACTTTCATCAGTACCGGAGATGGACCCGGACTGGCTCGATCATCTCTTGGAGGAACGCTCAGCGGCCAATTAGGGTTGTGGCTTCTTATCGGATTTCATATTTTTCGGATAAATGATTAAACGATCCCCCGGGTGGATAGGCCTGCTGAGATCAATACTATTCCAGATAATGAGGGATGCAATAGGGACATCGAATTTGTGGGCAATTGATGAGAGATTATCCCCGTTTTTGATGATATAGACTCGTCCTTTTTGGGCCTCCAGAAAACTTTTTTCAAGTCGCCGAAACCGGTCTTCAAAACCCTCTGAGGCCCCTTTGGGTATAAGAATATTGTGGTTTCCGGCGGCGATGTAATGCCCCCGGATTTCTGGATTAAGATCCTTAATCACCTTGAAATGGGTCTTTGCCGCTTTAGCGATAATTCGAATCGGAATCTCCTGAAAACAGTCAAACTGAATCTTATCAAATGTCAGAGGTGGATAGTAGTCCTCGGCAGTAAGCTTGAAACCGTATTTCTCCGGGTCAGAAAGAATAAGTTTCACCGAAAGAATGCGGAATATGAAGCGCTGTGTTTCAATCGGAAGGTAAAGTGAATAATAGTTATTTGTTTCCTGTTCCAGAATTTCTGCCATAAGCCCTTGCTCCCCCATATTATAGGCAGCAATTGCCACGGTCCATGCCCCGAATGTTTTGCGGAGTTCTTTTAAATACTTGATCGACGCCCGGGTTGAGGTGAAGATATTACGGCGCTCATCAATACGTTCATTGATAACGAGCCCATTCCTTCGGCCCGTATCAGGCAAGAATTGCCAGAATCCGATTGCCCCTTTCTTTGAACCAGCATGGGCCCTGAGCGCGCTTTCAGCAATGGCTACATATTTGAGATCATCTGGCAGACCGCTTTCTTGCATCATTTTTTCAATATGCGGAAGGTATCGGCGGGAGCGCTTAAGCCAGAGTATTACCTGGGGCCTATCCCACAAGGAAAGCAAAAGCTCCTTTTCCAGCCGTTCCCTAATCTCCTGAATCTCCAATGGGACCTGTTCTCCACAGAATTCAAGCGTATCTATGGTCTTAAGGGAGGAAGTTAGAGAAGGAAATTCAGCAGGCTCGACAGGAGTGCCGTATGTCTCAGGAGCCAATAAAAGTCCTGCAAAAAGAACTAAAATCATTTTCCATTTCATGTTTGTCGCCCCATCAGTGTAATCTCAATTGGGTGGTATTTGATACTGGTCTTGTAACATCTCAACAAATTCGGGAATTCTGACTGCTTCCCCTTTTGCAAAGGGGGATTAAGGCTCCAGCGCGCAGGGCTACGGCTCCAAGAGGGGATTTCCTAATACAGCCCAGGTTTATTGAAAACTTACTTAGTTTTACGGAATATTTTACCTATTTATGTCTCTTCAGGAGTTTTTCCTGCTCTTCAAAAGTTAAACCTGTTTGCCTCGCAATCTGCTTTGCCTGCAACAAAGAATATGCGGATGTAAATAAAAGTCCTACGAGAACAACAATGACAAGTGCGTACCATTTCCAGAAGATCCAGCCCAGAATTCCAGCCAAAATGATAAAGGCCAATAGCATGCCTCCAATTATGCGGGCTTTTTTCCTTGCGGCTAATATTAGCTTTACGGCCTTTTTTTCCTTCATTACATTTGTTCTATCTTGGGTTTACGCCTAAGTAGGCCTTGATAAATTCTTCCACCTGGGTCTTTACTGATGCCCTGATCTTGTCCAGATCAGGTGTTATCCCAATAATCCCCCCTATTGTCCATGTAGCAGCCCCTGTAATCTCCACAGGTTTTCTTGCCGGGTAGACTGTCTGTTTAAAAGAAATATTAACTGAGTAAATATATTCTCTCGTTGCCCGGAGTTTTAAAACATGGGCATTCACATAAAGACAAGGACTCCCTTCCACATCAAACCACTCTTTTTTTGACAGGATTTTGATTCCGGCCTTGCTAAGCATCAACTCCACATCCTTCCGTATCCGGTCTTTTGTTAGTCCGTCCTTTTGGATCTCGGGAGCGAGGCTTTCCACTGAAATGTAAACCCCTTTAAGATCACGGAGGGATTCCTGTTGTATTGAATGTTGACCAGCAAACGAAAAGGACGTTATGTTTAATAGAACGAGGATCACTCCTGAAAAGAAGCCCCAATATTTTCTGTTAATCATGCTATAACTCCTCCATATTTTATACGGTGTTCCAAGTAGACATTATTACAATTACAATGTAGATGCCCTTGGGTCAAGGGTTTTCAAGGGGTAGTAGTCCTGCCTAATTGCTGTGAGAATACAAAATAGGTTGAAATTGTGAAAATTAGTGCTAAAATGGCACGCAATATCCAAAATGGCATAAAAGTATAAGAATCGGTCAGTATGAATATACAACATCAGGGTAAAGCATGGAGGTGCCTCATATGCCTAAGCTCACCGTAACCAAAGGACCAATGGAAGGCCTGAGCTTTGAACTCATGGGTGGGACTGCCTTTGTAGGTAGATCATCAAAGAATGATATTCAGATCAAAGATAGCACGATTTCCAGAAAGCAGTTCAAGATATTTACTATCGGAGATAAGTTTTTTATTGAGGACCTCAAAAGCACCAATGGTACATTGATCAACGACGAAATGATTAACCCGGGGGAAGGCTATGAGATGAGTGAAGGAGATACAATTTTTATTGGAAATACCGTTCTCAAGCTGGTTGAGGTTCCCGTGGGAAAGGTTTCAGAAGTAACTGATTCGATGATCCAGGAGCCCGAGCCTGGCTTAGATGAAAAAGACCAGTTGCCCGAAGAGCGACGTTCCCAATCGCCTAAAAACCTGGAGCTGATTTCAAAGGTATCGGAGCTCCTTAGAGAAACGTTGAGTATCAACGAGATTTTCGAAAAGCTTCTGGAATATCTCATGGATGCCCTTCCAAGAGTGGATAGGGGCGCTATTCTGCTATATGATGATCAGAAGGAGGATATAAAGGAGGTTTTTTCGAAATCAAGACAGGACCCATGGGACGAAGCAGTGCGGTATAGCCGGACTATTGTGGGCCGGGTTTTGGAAGAGGGTAAGGCCATAAGAATGTCCAACACAGACTACGAAGCGCCGGATGATTTTTCAGAAAGCATGAGCACCATGCAGATTGGCTCAGCCATGTGTGTCCCCGTAATCAGCAATTCTGTAATGCGTGGTGCGATTTACGTGGATTCAATTCACGTGCCTTATGGATTCAGAAAGGATGACTTGTTGCTGCTCAAAAGTTTGAGTGGTCAGGTGGCGATTATCATTGAAAATGAAATGCTTTCGTTGAAGCTAAAAGGGGCCTCGTCCTGAGGCACTGATGTACTTATTTTTCCTCAAGCTCGTCCAGATCCAACTCCAAATCTAATTCTGTATCCTCCAGACCATGGGAGACTTTCGGGTCCTTCTTTTCAATAACCAAAGTGACCATTTCAGCTTCATTAAGGGAATCATCTTCTCCTGCATCTGTGGTCGGAGGTGCAATCTCATCGAGGGATAGATCCTCAAGGTCTATTCCCAATTCCTTTTCTTTTGCCGGGCCGGATTCCACGAAGGCTTCTTGTTCTAATTCTGGTTCCGCCAAGGGAAGCTCATCTGAATCCAGGGAAATGAGTTCTTCCATTTCCATTTCTCCAGTATCGGAAAGAGCTAATGTCCTGTCAGAATCATCCAGGGAAATCTCAATTGATTCCGGGGATATTTTCTCGCCTTCCTCTTCTTCAAAATCAGAGAGAGGCTCCAGATGCTCAATCTCTTCTTCTTCATCTAACAGATTCGTTTCCAATAAATCAGCACCCAATGACGCTTCTTCCAGTTTTTCAGCCTCTCCATTCCCGGTGATTTCAAAATCCATATCCAGATTTTGATCTTCTTCAAACACCGAATCCTCACTCTGGCCTGGTTCTCCCATAAGCGACCCCAACAGGGACAGGGGCGAAGGCCTGTAGTCAGGGAGATTCATTCTTTTTTGTTCTGTGCTAATATCTTTGTTACATTTGGGACATACTTGGTTGTAGTCGAAGCTGACATAATTACATTTCGGGCATTTCATTATCTTACTCCAAGTATATTTGTAAATACAACGATCAGCAATATGCGCGTGATTTTGTTTTTCCAGAATCCTTTCAGGGATAAGATATCTGCAGGCAGGCTCTCGAAATCCTTCACTTTTGGCTTTCCTATGAATGCCTCTACCAGTCCGGCAACCCATCCTGCCGCAATCATAGGATTAAGGGATGTGATAGGAGATGCCACGATTGCTGACAGGATGGTCAGTGGGTGAGCTAATGCAATGGCTGCTCCAAGGCCGGCAAAGACTGCGTTGGCCAGGACCCACCATTTGATCATATGGGTTCCGGCAGAGGCCCCTGCATAGAAAAATCCCACTACTATCAGCCCTACAACGAGAGCGGGAATCCCCCATTTCAAGAAAGAAAATAATTTGCCCTTAGGAGGGAGTTCATCCAGGGCATTCAGGTCTATCGCCTCATTCCAGTCCCTCTTAATGCCCGGGACATGTCCGGCCCCCACTACCGCAACAATTTTTTTGCCTGGTGCGGATCTGATTTTTTCGGTCAGGTACTTATCTCTTTCGTCGATCAAGATGCGCCGAAGTTCAGGAAGAGTTTTTCCGATTTCTGAGAGCAGGGTTTCAAGGACATCTTGATCCTTCATTTTTTCGATATCTTCTTCTTTTATGGAATCCACCTCTCCCATGGAAGTGACAAGTTGCGCAAGCAACTTCATCTTTGTCCAGAGGCCCATTAGTCGCCAGGTTCTTGAAAGTGTAATACGTATATCTCTGTCTGCCAGATGAATATGTGCGCCAACAGAATCCGCTGCATCCATGGCGCGTATCATTTCCTCCCCTGGTTTGATCCCCAATTTCTTTCCAATTTTTTTCTGAAAAGATGTGAGCAAGAGGTTTGAGAGGAGGAGAAATGACTTTTTTTCTCTAATAACCTTAATGAGATCCGTATTCTGCCATCGATTTTTCTGTTTAATGGCTTTGTATCTGGACTCACAGAGTTCAACACATACCGTATCCGGCTTTTCCTCTTCAATGACCTTGACCACAAGGTCTGCGCTTTCCCTTGACACATGGGCAGTGCCTATGAGGGTGATTTCTTTGTCTTCAAATGTCAGTCGATGTACATTGTCGTTGTTTGTCATATCTATTGGGTGTATGTTTAGTGCCTGAAAGAAAACTAGGGATTTTTTCCAAGGTCAAGGAAGGCGAAAATTATAACCACCCCGCTTAAATACAGCGGGACAGGCATCCATACATTGAGTATTTCGAGGATTATAATTTGAGCCTGACGTAGAGATTGAGAAAAATAACAGTTTTCGTTTGGGCACTATTTCCTCTAAAGCATTAAACCTCTAACCTTCAGCACAGCTTCCTATGAAACGGGAGATGGATGAATGTATGTTCCATCTACAAGCAGGTTTTTGCTAATATCACAATCAATGGTTTTTTCCAAGCAGTATTGTTTGCCTTGGTTTCTCTTGCAAGGTTACTGAGGTACAACCTCCGTCATGACGGCATTGACTACGGCGATTATATAGTCAGAGAGAGATTAAGAAATGAAAAAGAAAGACAAAAAAAAGACTATTAATGATCTATATAAGCTGAAAAATGAAATTGTTATTGATATGTAATAGAGGCCTTTTTGGCGGAAAAACATAGTGACGAACCCAATTTTGCCCTGATCCGAAGATATTTCAGACAGGGAAATCAACACCTGAAGTCCCTGATATATCGTGGACTGGAAATCAATCCTACAGATATCGGTTTTTTAGACGACCTCTCCTTTTTTCATGAATTTCATCCTATGTTAGTAGAATTGATAAGACGTTACACTGATGCATGCAGAATTCAGCAGAATCCTGAGACTTTCAGCGAACTTGCCCGGGATTTTTATTATAATACAGCCCCGGACGGATATGAGGCGTATCATGCGTTAAAGGAAATCTATGGATCAGATACTCAAAAAGGAATGATAATCGATCACCTTATTCAGGCTGAAAAGGAATTTGACGGGAGAATTTGACCGTATTTGGCAAAAGATCAGGGTAATGAGAGCGGGGTATTAAGCTACTGAGGTGAAAAATATTATTCATAGATAAACAGAGTATGTGGATGTAAAAACAGGTGCTTATTTTGTTTAAGGGTTAAATATAATGACCC